>NZ_DKLH01000077.1:46135-61478 GCF_002455685.1 Sphingobacterium sp. UBA6645 | reverse complement strand
TTTTAGACACCTTCTTTTTCTAGACGACATACGTCTAATATCTAATGTCTAAAATCTAATATCTAACAATTAATGTTTGAAATGTCTAACGCCTGTAGTTACCATAGCAACTCTTTTTTCGTTAGCCATATCTATTGACAATTGATCTTTGATGGAACCACCTGGTTGCAATACGGCTACAACACCAGCGTCACCAGCGATTTCAACACAGTCAGGGAATGGGAAGAAGGCATCCGATGCCATCACACTGCCCTTGATTTCGAAACCGAAAGATTGTGCTTTCTCGATTGCTTGTTTTAATGCATCAACACGTGATGTTTGACCAACGCCTGAAGCGATTAAAGTACCGTCTTTAGCAAATACGATCGTGTTAGATTTTGTATGCTTAACGATTTTATTAGCGAAGTAAAGATCCTTTAATTGCTCTTCCGTAGGTTTTACTTCCGTAATGGAAGTCATTTCCTTAGGACCTTCGACCGTATTGTCTTTATCTTGAAGAATAACACCGTTCAACAAAGTTTTGAACTGTTGTGAAGGTAATGCTACTTCTTTACGACGTAGGATAATGCGATTCTTCTTAGCTGTCAATACTTGTAGAGCATCTTCGCTGTATGAAGGTGCTATCAACACTTCAAAGAATAAGTTGTTGATTTCTTCTGCTGTTTCCTTGTCAACCTCTGCATTGCAGATTAAAACACCACCAAATGCGGATACAGGATCACATGCTAACGCGGCTAACCAAGCCTCTTTGATTGTATTGCGAGAAGCAACACCACAAGCATTGGTATGTTTTAATATCGCGAAGGTAGGCTCCTGGAACTCGTCGATAATAGCAACTGCTGCATCAACGTCTACTAAGTTGTTGTATGAAAGTTCTTTACCGTTTAATTTATCGAACATGGCGTCTAAGTTTCCAAAGAATACACCCTTTTGGTGTGGGTTTTCTCCGTAACGCAATGTTTGTGCTTTTTGCTCCGATTGTTTGAACACTTCGATTGGCTCCTCTTGGTTGAAGTAGTTGAAGATCGCAGTGTCATAATGCGAAGAAGTATTGAATGCGCGTTTCGCAAACGATTTACGTTGCTCTAAACTTGTTGCACCTTCCTGATTTTTTAAGATTTCCTCTAATTCCGTGTAATCATTTTTCGAAGAGATGATCACGACATCGTTGAAGTTTTTCGCAGCGGCGCGGATCAATGAAATACCACCGATGTCGATCTTCTCGATGATATCTTGCTCAGCAGCACCAGATGCTACAGTTTCTTCAAATGGGTATAAATCAACGATCACTAAGTCGATTTCTGGAATCTCATATTGATCTAATTGTTGCTTATCCTCCGCTAATGGGCGACGCGATAAAATACCACCGAATACATTCGGGTGTAACGTTTTTACGCGGCCACCTAAGATCGAAGGGTAACCTGTAAGGTCCTCAACACGCTCCACAGGGATGTCTAAGTCGCGGATAAACGCTTCTGTACCGCCAGTTGAGTAAAATGTAACACCGTAAGTATGTAATAATTGAATTAAAGGCGCAAGGTTATCTTTGTAGTAAACTGAAACCAATGCATTTTTTATCTTAACAGGATGATTCATTGTATTTTGTTTGGAGCCGCAAAGATAAATATTTAAATAGATTATTTGTCTAATAATGTCGATTTATTATCGTTGTTATCGAAAATCGTCGCCTTTAGGATTTTCCGAAAGTTCAGCTTTGAATGGCCGTCAAGAACTTTCATAGCTCTTATGGTTTCAATGGAATGGCAAAAGTTTTTTATATTAGATATATACTATATAAACCTAAAATTCCACAGCATGAGAATAGTTCCTTTGATTTCCCTCGTTTTATTTATTCTTTGCCTTAGCAATCCTGTGCAAGGGCAGGAGAATATTGGTAAAAAGCTGGCGGATGTGCGTTCGCCGGAAGTTGCGGCCAATAATACGGTCACTTTCAATCTTGTTGCTCCGCAGGCCAAGGAGGTTTATGTATTGGGGAATTGGTTGTCTGCGGACTCTCCGGGGGGCGATAAGCTTAGAATGACAAAAAATGCGGACGGTCTATGGACGGCGAAACAAGCCACTATGGGGCGCGATCTATACTTGTATAATTTTCTGGTTGATGGGGTTCGGATCAATGATCCATTAAATGTATACCAGATTCGCGACGTCAGTAATGTGTTCAACTATTTCATAACGAATGGCGCGCAGGCAGAACTTTATAGAACTCATGCTGTTCCGCATGGAACATTGACCAAAGTATGGTATCCATCGGCAATCAATCATGGCGAGCGAAGAATGAGCATATATACGCCGCCGGGCTACGAAGGTTCTAAAAAGTCGTATCCGGTATTGTATCTGTTGCACGGCATGGGAGGCGATGAGGAAGCGTGGCCAAGTTTAGGGCGAGTGACGCAGATTATGGATAATCTGATTGCTGCGGGTCAGATCGTGCCCATGATTGTAGTCATGCCGAATGGACATACCTCTAATTCTGCAGCGCCCGGCAATTCGGAAAAAGGGGAGTACCCTGTTGAATTCCGTACACCCGATGTTGGAACAGGGGAGATGGAATCAAACTTTATGGAAATCATAAACTTCGCCGAGAAGCACTACCGCATAAAAAAAGGGAAAAAGAATAGAGCCATTGCAGGTCTTTCGATGGGAGGATCGCATACCATGGTCATCTCCGCAACTTATGCCAATACATTCGACTATGTCGGTTTATTCTCTGCAGCCTACCGCTTAACGGATGCCGCCAACATCGCTGTTTACGACAATTTCGACCAAAACCTTCTGCAACAAAAGAAGAATGGAACTGCCCTCTATTGGATCGGTATGGGAAAGACAGATTTTCTCTACAAAACCGGCGAAACATACCGCAAGAAACTTGACGAAATCGGAATGAAATATACGTATTATGAATCCGAAGGTGGACATACCTGGTCGAACTGGCGAGATTATTTGGTGAAGTTTAGTGGTTTGTTATTTAGAAATTAGATGTTAGATATGAGATTTTAGACCGTTGGGTCGATTGATTGGTTGGTTGGATGGTTGATTGATTGATTGATTGATTGATTGATTGATTGATTGATTGATTGATTGATTGGATGGTTGATTGGATATTTTGTCTTGAACCAGGAAAGGAAGGATGTAAGGATTAGCAGGATCATGGTCATCCTTTTATCCTTCCTTTCCTGGTTCAAAGACAAAACATCCTGATTATCCTTGCATCCTTCCTTTCCTGGTTCAAAACAAATAACTATCAATCCCACGGTCTAAATTCTCACATCTAAAATCTAATGTCTAATATCCAGATAGGGCAAAAGCTTCCTTAACTTACCTTCGCCGTTGAAATGCTTAATTTCCTTTCCGGTTTCTGCGTTATAGATATACGCAAAGGGGAAGTTCTTTGGGTTAAAGGCTAATATAAACTGACCTGTAGGGTCGTGGAGGAAATGTACATTTGGTTTGCTGATAAGTTCTTTGGCGAACATGTTTAACATGCCTTCGACCTGGCCTTTTTCCTGCATTGCAACAAAATAAAAATCAGTATGCTCTTTAAATTTATCTAAGGACTTTCCGATCTCGGATGCCAGTTCCTGACAATGCCCGCATCCTGGATCGTAGAATACTAATACATTAATTCCTTTTTGCGAGAGCGAATCGGAAGTGAAAGCTTGATTGTTCTCCATTTTGAACATGCCTTTAAAAGTCGGTAATGTATCGGGAACCTGTGCATTGGCAGTAGTCAGCATGATAAGAAATAGGACGAGGCTAAATATAAAATTCTTCATAATCTTGTAAAATCCGCTTTTAACTTAGCTAAATCTACTGATTTCAGCTCAATTGCGAGCCCACTTACCCCTACTTTTCAAAAAAACCGCTATATTTGGATTGATTTCATTTATTTATTTATCAATCAAAGAAACATTGTGAGAAAACGCATCGCTATTTTTGCTTCAGGTTCTGGTTCAAATGCTCAAAAGATTATGGAGCATTTCAAATATTCTGACGGTGCCGAAGTAGCCTTAGTGCTGAGCAACAACCCGGAAGCCTTCGTGTTACAGCGCGCTGATAACTTTGAAATTCCAACACATGTTTTCGATAGACATGATTTTTATGAAAGTAATGAAGTTGTCGATCTATTAAAAAGATTAGACATTGATCTTGTTGTTCTTGCTGGCTTCCTATGGCTAGTTCCAGACAACTTGTTGAAAGCATTCCCAAATAAAATCATCAATATACACCCAGCACTTCTTCCTAAATTCGGCGGAAAAGGAATGTATGGCGATCGTGTTCACAAAGCGGTATTAGAAGCAGGAGAGGAAGAACACGGCATTACGATCCACTTTGTGAATGAAAACTTCGATGAAGGAGAAGTCATCTATCAAGCGAAGTTCCGTGTGGAACCCGGCGATACGCTTGAAGTTATTAAATTCAATGGTCAACAATTGGAGCACTTGCACTACCCGAAAGTGATTGAGAATTTGCTTAAAAAGTATAATTAAGGAAGTATTTAGTAGTTAGTATTTAGACCTAATACTGACTATCCCTTTTTCAGTATTTTGTAATAAGTACCCTCTTGCCCCATCAAAGGGGATGATAGGTTAGACAGGATATTTTGTATTCCGTATAAATGAGACCATATTGGTCGCCATAGGTCTTTATACTAAATACTAACTACTAAATACTATTTTATTTCGTCGTCAATACCTTCTCTAATAGTTTCTTTCCTAGTTCTCCGACACTTAATTCGGAGTTTGCGAGCATAATGACTACTGCTTTTTCATCGGGTACAAAGCCTACAAAGGCGTTGAAACCGCCGGTTGCTCCGGTATGATGGAAATAGATTTGATCATCGAGCATATTCATACGCCAGGCCAGACCGATGTCGGTGTTTGGTGGGATGAAGTATGTGAATTGCTTGGTCAGGTGCATTGCACGTTGGATGTCAGTCTCGGGGAAAGTCAATTGGGCAATGGTGTAGCGAAGTAAATCATTCAATGATGATTTGAGCCCACCCGTGCTTGTCAGGGCTTGGAAATGCCAGTAGGCAACTTCCTCACCGTTTTTGTTGTATGGTTTTGCGATGTTTTTGTTCTTAGGGTCAATCTTATCGCTGGTGTTGGTCATTTCTAAAGGCGTTAGCAATTGTTCTTTCATCAATTGCATGTATGGCTTTTTACTGATGATGCTAATCAACTCACCTAAAAGGCCATAACCAATGTTGCTGTATTCAAATTCTTCCTCTGGTTCGCGTGCTGGTTTTACATGTTTTAAGAAGGAGAATAATGCTTTACGATCGTATACCGCGTAAGGATCTGCCTGATTGAATTTTGGGTTTTTATCAATATAATCGGCTAATCTTGGCAATCCGGAAGTGTGGTTCGCTAAGGTCTTAAACGTAATTTTTTGCAACGCCGGATTCATAGCGACCGAATCGGGAAGGAACTTTGTGATGGTGTCGTCTAGAGAGATTGTTCCTTTGTTGACCAAGTCTGCGAGAAGGGACGCGGTAAATGTTTTTGTTACAGATCCAATCTCATATAGGGTGTTGCCGTCGGGGAGGGTATTGTTTCCCTTTGCCGTTTCCCCGTAGAAGAAACTATTTAGCTTGTTCTTGTGGATGACAGCAATAGCGAGCGACTGCGCATTTTGTTGCTCTGCATAGCTGCGCGCTAGCGAGTCTACAAAGAAATCTAAGGGGTTTTTGGTTTCTACCTGAGAGATAACAGCTTCTTTCTTCGGTCCCTGTTTCGGTTCTATTGGTTGAAACATCAAGCCGGTAAACATCATCGTGGAGTCGATTGCCAATGCTAGCCCAAGTTCAGTGCTCGCAAATGAAACACGATATAGCGCGGTGCCTTTGCTAAATTTGTCCAGCTCCGAGTTTTGAATTTTCCCTAAAGAAAATAGCTTCTCGGAAGTACTGATAAAATCTTCCCTACTGATGGCTTGTTGGAAAGATGGCGCCGCGAGCGAGTAAATAGAGTCTGCTTGCTGCGTATTGATTAAGAATTCGATTCTGTTATATACTGCGCGGTTCTTGCGTTCGTCTTCCGACTGTGCGAATGTGCTCTGCAGCAAAAAGAACAGCATACCGAAACATATGCTTAGATGTTTGATTGTCATCCCCAAATCTACAAAACAAATTATAAACCGATTACCTGTTTCAATCGCGCGTATCCGGATTTACTGATATTAACTTTGCCTCCGCTACTCAAGGTAGCGATATAGCTGTCTTTTTCCATGGGTTCGATCTTCTGTAACAAGTCGACACGAACGATAAAGGAGCGGTGAACGCGGACAAAATGCTTGCCATCAAGCTGCTTCTCGAAGGAGCTCATTGTTTTATTCTTCAGATACATGCCGTCGTTGGTATGTATTTTAACATAGTCATCATAGGCTTCCAAATAGTTTATCTGTTGTACTGGGATAATCTTAATTTGAGCCCCCGTTTTTACGACGATGCGTTCTAGAGATTCTTCCTCTAAAGTTTCCTGAAGTTTCTCTGTTTCTATTTTCGGATTGGCGTTGCTCTGAAAAGATGCTTTAAACTTATCGATGGCTTTCTCAAAACGGTCCGGACGGATGGGTTTCAATAAATAGTCGATTGCATTCTTCTCAAATGCTTTTAATGCATATTCATCAAATGCTGTTGTGAAGATGATATGCGGATGGCTATCGAGAAGTTCCAGCATTTCGAAACCGGTTAATTTCGGCATCTGTATATCGAGGAAGATCAAATCAGGTTGATGTTGCTGTATCGCTTTTACGCCTTCAAAACCATCGTTGCACTCCGCTAAAACTTGGAATTCAGGATGCTGTTGAAGATATTCGAGCACCATGCTGCGTGCTAAGGGTTCATCATCAATTAGGATAGTCTTTATCATTGTGGTATTCTTAATGTAGATATAAACGTTTGGTCTTGTGTCTCTGTCAGCAATAAATCCGTGCGCCCAAATAGCAAATATAGGCGTCTTTGTATACTGGATAATCCGAATCCGGTGCCTTTCTTTTGTTCAGTCTGATCGGATTCAAATGGATTGCTGATTTGTATAGTCAGTATATTATCTGTTAAAGTTAAGTGTATTTTTATTAAAACCTGGTCGGTGACATTGTATAATCCGAATTTGATAGCATTTTCCACTAAGGGCTGAAGGATCATTACGGGAATTTTGCCGGACAATACCTCATCGTCGTATTCGAATTCGGTCGAGAGGCGGTGTCCAAACCGAACCTTTTCAATATCGAGATAAAGCTTCAAGTGATTGAGCTCGTCTTCGACAGTGCTGAATTGCCGATCGTCTTTACGCATCGTTCCGCGCAGGAAGTCGGATAATTGGAACACCATGTTGCGGGCTTCTGTTGGTTTGCTGCCGATAAGCGCGATTATGGAGTTTAAACTATTGAATAGGAAGTGAGGTTGTAGCTGTTGTCGCAGGTTGTATAATTCGGCATCGCGTACCATGCGTTCGCTTTCGTCCTTTCTACGCTTATTTTCTAGCAGCTCCTCTTGCATATTCCAAAAGATATTGATAATCATGACGCAACTGATGATCAAGAAGTTGATAACAAAGCGGAATGGGAGGCTAAAGGTTAAATAAAGGAGATCTTCATCCGGTACGAATTGAATGATCAAGAAACGCGTAATCAGAATACTGATCAAGGTAAATATGGCCGCTATAGAAAAAAGCTTCCAGAAGTTTTTGTTGTTCGGAAGGTAATATTGTAATGAGCTATATACTAAGTAGGTGATGCCGGTAATGGATAACGCAGAGATTGTGGCATCGTAAATTGCTGCTTCTTTAGCAACTTTCGACCACCACAATAGACTGTAGACAATCAGGAAGTATAAAACGCAAATAATCCATGACGAGGCGTGGATTACAGAGCGTTTGCTTTGTTCGTTGAGCGGTTTTCTCATAGGGTATGTTAGCTGTTTTTGATGGTCAAGCCGCCGAATATAGAGGTCCCTGTAATATAGATTTTCTTATTCTCGTCAGTCGTTACTTCAATCATCGGTCGACGGTCGTCCAATTCGCCAAATACTGATGCGACATTGGAAGATACACGCCAGTTTGTTGGAACGATGATTTTCGTGCTGCCAAATAATTGGAAGGTATCAATGACAACCGGTTGTTTCAAATCTGCTTGCAGGAAGTTCAAGTTGGTGCTGCCGAAAACCGAGGTTATATTTCCTCCTAAGAAATTCTTTGATAAAATAATCTTTTTGGTATCTGAGAAGAAGTTGTCTACTTTAAGGTAGTTTTCGAAATCAGGGCGGTAGCTTCTATAGGAACGATTCCCATGCTCAGTGCTGTCCGCTTGAGCATAGGAATTTGTAGTGTTTGCTGTATTGGATTCTGATTGGTTTCCCTCATAAGCTGCAGGGTCGCCATAGCCGACGCGCTTATCCCAGTCGTATTCGTCGTCTGTAGGTGTTGTCGGCGGTAGTTTTGGGGCTTCGCGATTACGCTTGATCAAGTAAACGCCTAGAATAATAGCGCCTACGGGGATGATAAAGCGGCCGAATGATAAATCCAGTTCATTCTTCAGTAAAAAGATAGTACCGATTGCGATCAGGATAAGAGATGATTTCTTTTCGAATTTTGAGTTTACTCCGATCACTAAACCGATGATGATCAAGATGGTCTCCCATCCAAAGATCCATGAAGGAACAATGCTTCCCATGTTCATGTTCTTCAACAAGATAGCTACACCGAAGAATACAATGAACATCCCGGCCATCGTAGTCGAGTTATTGTTCTTTGGTGGTTTCTCGCCGTTGTTCTTGTTTGTTTGTTGTGTGTTCATAGCCTTGCGTCATTTAATTAAGTATACCCAAAAGTAGAGCGAATATAAGGATCTGCCCATAGCTAATAGGTCTTCGGAGCCTTTTTTTCGGTGAAATGCTGAAAAAAATCGGTGAAATAGTTTTAGGTCTCTCCAAACGTTTGAACCTCATGCAGATTAACGCCTTAATATAAATATATTTTTTTTTAATAAAATTTGGTCGATTGAAATTAATTATTATATATTTATGACTGAAAATAGAGGGTTAAACTTAAATTTTATACTAATCTAATGGGAGATTTTGATAACAAAGAGCGTGAAGAGGTATTTTCAAAAAAGGTGAGAGCAGGTAAGCGTACTTATTTTTTTGATGTAAAAGCAACTCGCTCTAACGACTATTATGTGACAATTACGGAAAGCAAAAAACGCTTCGAAGACGGACAATTCATTAAACATAAGATTTTCTTATATAAAGAGGACTTTGAAAAGTTTGCTGAAGGATTGCAAGATGTGGTAGAATATATCAAATCGAACCAAGAAGTAGTTGAAAAAAGATATGAACCGAACCAAGACGATTCAAATTACGAAAGCAACGGAGAATTAATACAAAAAGACAATTTCTCCTTCTAAGTTGTCCATAAAAAAGATAAAAGCCACTGACTAGTGGCTTTTTTTATACCCTTCTAAAAGGTAATATTTCTTCTTAACTAAATAAGTTACACGGATTGCGAGCAAGAACGATTTGTTTTTCTTATTTTCGGAACTTCACTAAGTAATTTTATTTATGAACAGAATTTTACCTGTTGCTTTTACAGCCTTGCTGTTTGTAGCAGTGGATGGAGCAAATGCGCAAACTAAGAAGTTAACATTCGAACAATCTTGGGGGCAAGCTCCTTCATTAACTAAGCCGATCAGTAGTTTCAGAGGATGGGCTGATGAGTCAAACTATATTGAAAGCAGCGGAAGCCAACTTTTCCAGGTTAATGTTAAAACGGGAGAAAAGAAGGGCTATACTTATCCTACGAAATCCTCAACTGAGGTTTTTGTAAAAGATAAAGATATCTATATCCAATATCCGGGCAGTCAAGCTAAACAATTGACACAATCTCCTGAGATTGATGAGCAGAATCCTACTTTATCTCCTGACGGGAAATATGTTGCTTTTACACGCAAGAGCGATCTATATAGTTTAGATGTAAACACAGGTAAAGAAATAAGGTATACAACTGATGGGACCGACGTAATCTACAACGGTTGGTCATCTTGGGTATATTATGAAGAAATTCTTGGTCGTCCGACTAATTATAAGGCATTCTGGTGGTCGCCAGATAGCAAGCAACTCGCTTTCATGCGCTTCGATGATACCAACGTTCCGATGTTCCCTATCTATGTTTCAAAGGGACAACATGGGTATTTGGAAGAGACACGCTATCCAAAAGCAGGGGATCCGAATCCAGAGGTAAAGGTTGGTTTTGTTAAGGTTGAAGGCTCTCCGGTGGTATGGGCTTCTTTTAATGAAAAAGATGATCAATATTTCGGTCAGCCATATTGGAGCTTTGATAGCCAATCTATCATGGTGCAGTGGATGAACCGCGATCAAACGAACCTGAAGTTCTATGCGGTAAACCCGAACGACGGTTCCAAGTCTGAAATCTACAACGAAGAACAGCCTACTTGGATCAATTTAGATCATGATGAGAGAATCACCTACTTAGCAGATAATAAGCATTATATCTTAAAATCGGATAAGACAGGATGGGCGCATTATTACCTTTATACGTTATCAGGCAAGCTGGTTAATCCGTTAACTTCTGGAGAGTGGCAGGTAAAAGAGATTGCTCACATCGATGAAAAAGCGAAGGTACTATACTTTACTGCAAGAAAAGAGAACTCTGCTACTGTTGATTTATACCGTGTTAACTTTAATGGCAAGAACTTTAGAAGATTGACATTCGGCGACTATACGCATGATGTAAAAGTATCGCCTGATGGAAAGCATTTCATTACTTTGTATTCGAATATTCATACTCCAACGAAAGTTGCATTAGTAGATAATAACGGTAGAGTTATTAAAGAATTGGCAGATAGTAAATCTCCAGAATTCGCTAACTATAACGTAGGAAAGCGTGCGTATTTCACTATTCCTTCCGAAGATGGTAAGTTCAATTTGCCTGTAATTATTACCTATCCTACGGATTTTGATGAGTCAAAGCAATATCCTGTCATCATGTCAATCTATGGTGGTCCAGATGCTGGTACAGTTAAGAACACTTGGAAGGGTGTGAATGGACAGTATTGGGCAAATGAAGGTGTGATACAGATTGAATGTGATCACCGTGCTTCGGGACACTTCGGTAAGCAAGGGGTAGCATGGATGCATAGAAACTTAGGTAACTGGGAATTGGTAGATTACATTACGATTGCTAAATGGCTGAAAGCTAAACCTTGGGTTGCAAAAGATAAATTGCTGATTACTGGACATAGCTACGGTGGTTATATGACCTGTTTGGCATTGACAAAAGGGGCGGATTACTTCGACTTTGGTATTGCCGGTGCCCCTGTCACCGGATGGGAATTATATGATACTCACTATACTGAGCGTTGGATGGACACTCCGCAAGCGAATCCTGAAGGTTACAAGAATGGATCTATCCTGCCTTATGTCGATCAGTACAAAGGGAGATTGCGTATTATGCACGGTGATTTAGATGATAATGTGCATATGCAGAACACCATACAATTGGTTGATGCATTAACTGACAGACAAGTGCCGTTTGAGTTGATGATCTATCCTGGAAGTAGACACGGCTTCGGACGTTCGAAACAGGCATATGATTTTAAAGAACGCGTTCGTTTTTACTATCAATATTTACTAGAGAAACCAATTCCAGAAAATTTAAAATAACAGCAGAGGGCTAAGAGAAATCTTAGCCTTTTTTATGCAATTCGCTGTGTGGTAAGGCTGTTTGTAGTGTTTGATAATTTTGATTAATCAGGCTAAAAAAATTGCTTAGACCAAAAAAATCACCATATTTGCATTAATAATATGGCCATGTTGGAATTTCTGAAAGACATTACTTTTAAAGCGAATGATGTTGTAGTTAGAGCGATCGATATTTTATTGCGTAATTATATTTCGATTGCTGGTTTATGTTTCCTGTTATTCATTACGTCGAATTTATCGACCTTCCTAGCGCTATATTTCGATTCTTCTAATTATTTCATCAAAGTTATCTTACTGCTCGCCTTTGTGGGCCTTTATTTTAGTCTGCAATTAGTCTTGCTGAAGAATGCTATCGTATTGGCCAAAGGAGAAAAGAAACCAGGCTTCTGGGGATTTGTACCATCTTTATCGCAGTTTGTCAACTACATCTTCGGACTGATTATCTATAGCTTGATTGCCATTGTGATCTACATGATTATGTATGTGTTATGCTTTCCGCTCTTGTTTGTCGGGTTCAGCATGGACACGGTACGCTATGAGGTGCACCCATTCTTAACTGGCGTGGTCATGCTTTTTGTTTTAATTAGAACGACTTTCTACCCATTTTTTATTATCGAACATGGGTTTAAAACCATACGATCCTATAAGTTTAGCTTAGCGATGACTAAAGGCAATGTTATGCGCTTGCTGGTCATTATTCTGGCTGTTGCTTCTACTCATCTGTTGCAGATAGGAACAGAGTACCTAGGATACACTTTGGTATCGAAAATATTAAGTTTAGTAAATTCATTTATTATTATACCGGTGGTAAGTGTTGTCATGTCTGTCGTATATATCGACATGATGAAGGCTTACAAAGGAGGCTCCGAGCCTTCCTTGATGGATAATATCATATAAATACATTACCTTGGAAAAAAAGAATTTAGCCGTATTGGGCTCAACAGGAAGCGTAGGAACTCAAACGCTAGAGGTTGTCGCTTGTTTTCCGGATCGCTTTGAAGTTTCTGTATTAACTGCTGGACGTAATGCAGATCTACTGATTCAACAGGCTATCATGTTTCAACCGAAGTTAGTTGTTCTTTCCGATGAGCAAGCCTATAATCAGGTGAAAGAGGCTTTGACAGGTACAGGAATTGAAGTATCATACGGAGAGGATGCTTTGGTCGATGCGGTACAGCTCGATGAGATCGATATCGTATTGACTGCGATCGTAGGATCGGTGGGGTTGAGACCAACTATTGCTGCTATTAAGAAAGGAAAGGATATAGCTTTAGCGAATAAGGAAACTCTTGTTGTTGCTGGCGAATTGATTAAGAATCTTGTTGAAGAATATAAAGTTCGTTTATTGCCTGTTGATTCGGAACATTCTGCCATCTTTCAATGTTTGCCGGGTGAAGATTCAAATCCTATAGAGAAGATTGTATTGACAGCTTCTGGAGGTCCTTTCCGTGGAAAGAGCAGAGAAGAGTTAGAGCATGTGACCAAAGCGCAGGCTTTAAAGCATCCGAACTGGTCGATGGGCGCTAAGATTACGATAGACTCTGCTTCCTTGATGAATAAGGGACTGGAAGTAATCGAAGCTAAATGGCTATTCGATTTAGAAGCGGATCAGGTCGAAGTGATTATCCATCCGCAATCTATTGTGCACTCGCTTGTACAGTTTCAGGACGGATCGATGAAAGCACAAATGGGGCTCCCTGATATGAAACTGCCGATACAGTATGCATTGACTTATCCTGATAGAATTCAGAACAATTTCGAACGTTTCAACTTTGTAAACTATCCAAGTCTAACATTTGAAACTCCCGATATGAAGACCTTTCGCAATTTGGAGTTAGCTTATCAGACACTTCGCGAAGGAGGCAATCGCCCTTGCGTTTTGAATGCAGCGAATGAAGTTGTGGTCGCGGCTTTCCTAAATGATGAAGTATCCTTCCTTGGGATGAGCGACATTATTGAAGAGACATTGTGTCAGGTAGTGCAAAAGGAAAACCTTCTTTTAGAAGACTATTTGCACTATGATGAGGAAAGTAGAAGAGTGGCACGAAGTTTAATAGAACGAAGATATTAATTACAATAAATCAAATTAGATGGGAATTATCATCATGGTATTACAGGTTCTACTGGGCCTGTCATTATTAATCATATTACACGAGTTAGGACACTTCCTTGCTGCTCGTGCTTTTGGTATTAAAGTAGAAAAGTTTTACTTGTTTTTTGACGCCTGGGGCGTAAAGTTATTCAAGTTCAATTATAAAGGATGTGAGTATGGTGTGGGTTGGTTGCCACTCGGTGGTTATGTGAAGATTGCAGGTATGATCGATGAATCGATGGATACTGAGCAAATGAAAGGGGAACCACAACCGTGGGAATTCCGTTCCAAACCAGCTTGGCAACGCCTTATCGTAATGCTAGGTGGTATTATCGTCAATGTAATTGTCGGTATTGTGGTGTTCTGGATGCTAACCTTTAGCTACGGAACTACAGATCTGAATACGAAGCAGCTGTACGGTGTTAAACCCGGTATTATCGGGCAGAAAGTAGGTCTTCAGGAAGGTGATAAAATCCTTGCTGTAAATGGCAAAGAAACCAATTTGTTCTATGGCGATATCATGGCATCCGAAGTCTTAATGGGCGATGCAGAGCTGACCGTTGAGCGTGCAGGGCAGGAGATCAAGATCAAAATGCCTGCAGATATCTTAAATGACGTTTCAGAACACAAGAAAAACGAGTTCGTAGAACCGATGTTTAAGATGCTTCCTGTAACGAAAATTGAGAAAGATTCTCGCGCCGATAAGATGGGATTAGCAGTAGGGGATAGTATCGTATCGATTAATAAAATACCGGTTGTTCAACTGGATGAGTTTAAAAACCAAATCGAAGCTAATAAGGGCAAAGACATTGTATTGGGTGTCCTCCGTAATGGCGCTCCAATAGAATTGAAAGCAGCAGCTGACACATCAGCGATATTAGGATTCGCGAACTTACCCTTAGTACAACATCAGTATGGTTTTATCGAATCATTACCAATCGGTGCTGCGAAAGCATTCTCTGTGATTACCGATAATATTAAAGGTTTCGGGAAGATCTTCAAAGGCGAAGTGCGTGCTGATAAAGCATTATCGGGTCCAGTAGGTATAGCAACCATGTTCGGTACAGAGGTAGACTGGGTTCGCTTCTGGGGACTTGTAGGTATGCTATCAATGGCTTTAGCTTTCATGAACATCCTCCCAATCCCAGCATTAGACGGTGGACACGTCATCTTCCTATTAATCGAAATGATTCAAGGAAAGCCACTCAGCGAGAAATTCCTTGAAAGAGCACAGATGGTCGGCTTTTTTATCCTCGTAGCCCTCATGATATTTGTCTTCGGAAACGATATATTTAAATTAACTAAATAGTTATAAAAAGGCAGCCGACTGGCTGCCTTTTTTAGTATTAAGTATTTAGTAGTTAGTATTTAGACCTAATGATTGCTAGTTTTTCAAATCTTGTTTTAAGAATAAATAGACGATTCAACTTTCTCACGGATCTCCCTGACAAACCATAGGTCTTATTACTAACTACTAAATACTCAATACTAAAACAAAACACTTCTAAATT
>NZ_DKLH01000077.1:0-45930 GCF_002455685.1 Sphingobacterium sp. UBA6645 | reverse complement strand
AATTTAGAAGTGTTTTGTTTTTATTTGTACCTTTGTCTCCCAATAAAATGAAAGAGACCTTCTACCCAATATCGTCACAAATCGCATCTGTAAATCAGATCAATTCATAAATTGATATAATAGCCCGTTTGGGCTTTTTTTGTGCTCGGTCGGGAAAATGGTTTCACAAAGGAATGAATTAATTTAACTCGAAATAAGAATGACCAACTACAGCAAATTGCCAGCAATTTTAGTCCTTGAGGATGGAACTGTTTTTCATGGAAAAGCAGCAGGTAAAATTGGTACCACGACGGGAGAGATCTGTTTCAATACCGGAACGACGGGTTACCAAGAAATCTTTACCGATCCTTCGTACTATGCGCAAATTATGGTTACCACCAATGCACATATTGGAAACTACGGTATCGACGAAGAGGATGCGGAATCGAATAAGATTCAGATTGCAGGTTTAGTTTGTAAGAATTACAATATCAACTATAGCCGCAAGATGGCGGATGAGTCCATCCAAAATTATTTCCAAGACGGCAACTTAGTAGGTATCTCGGATATTGACACTCGCTCATTGGTACGCCATATCCGTAGCAAAGGTGCGATGAACGCTATTATCTCTTCTGAGAATCTTGATGAGGAGTCTTTAAAAGCAGAATTAGCAAAGGTTCCTTCGATGGACGGCTTAGAGCTATCTTCAAAAGTATCGACAACAGAACCTTATTTCTACGGCGAAGAGTCTGCTCCAACGCGTATTGCTGTGTTAGACCTAGGTATCAAGAAGAATATCTTACGCAACTTTGATTCTCGTCAGGTTTATGCAAAGGTATTCCCTGCGAAAACGACATTTGCGGAGATGGAAGAATGGAATCCTGATGGTTACTTCATCTCGAATGGTCCTGGCGATCCGGCAGCGATGGACTACGCAATCCAAACGGTTAAAGATATCTTAGCAGCAGATAAGCCGATGTTCGGTATTTGTTTAGGGCATCAAATCCTTGCATTAGCAAATGACATCCGTACGAGCAAGATGCACAATGGTCACCGCGGTATCAACCATCCGGTAAAAAATATCATAGCTAACAAATGCGAAATCACTTCACAGAATCATGGTTTCGGTGTAGTAGCAGAAGATATCAAAAACTCAGACAAAGTAGAAATTACACACATCAACTTAAACGACAATTCGATCGAAGGTATCCGTGTGAAGGGCAAGAAAGCATTCTCGGTTCAATATCACCCAGAATCATCTCCAGGTCCACACGATTCACGTTACTTATTCGATGACTTCGTTGCGATGATCAAAGCATAAACAAAAACGATAATAGCAGAGCCTCAGAATTTCTTCTGAGGCTTTGTCATTTTAATAGCGTCTGTTTTCAAAGGCCGCCAAGTACTTTCCTCTCGCTTTTCATTTGCTTTTGAACATAAAAAATCTGTATTCCGCCACTTACAAAAAACCAACAGAAACCCCATATTTATCTAAATACCCAACAGATATTCTTGAATATTTATTTATCCAAGCTCAATTAAAATTCCTTTTGCTTAGCATTAACATTGTAGTTTTTTCCTATTTTTGATTAAGACATATATTTTACTATATTAGTGTTCTGAATACACTAAGTATAGACAAGAGAAAAATAAACCAAAGAAAAAAATGAGCTTGATAATCGATGTACATGCGCGTCAGATTTTAGATTCGCGAGGAAACCCAACCATTGAGGTTGATGTAACGACACAGAATGGTTTTGTAGGCCGTGCAGCAGTTCCTTCTGGAGCTTCTACAGGAGCACACGAGGCAGTAGAATTACGTGACGGCGACAAAAAGAAATACCTAGGAAAAGGTGTTTTGAAAGCTGTTGAAAACGTGAATACTAAAATTGCAAAAGCATTAGAAGGTGTTGATGTATTCGAGCAAAATGCAATCGATAAGATCATGATCGATCTTGACGGTTCAGAGAACAAAGGAAAATTAGGAGCAAACGCAATCTTAGGTGTTTCTTTAGCAGCAGCTAAAGCAGCAGCACAAGAGAGCCGCCAGCCATTATACCGTTATATCGGTGGAGTAAATGCAAACACATTACCATTGCCGATGATGAACATCGTGAATGGTGGTGCGCACTCAGATGCTCCAATTGCTTTCCAAGAGTTCATGATTATGCCAGTAGGTGCTGAATCATTCTCAGAAGCTTTACGTTGGGGTGCTGAAGTATTCCATAACTTGAAGAAAATCCTTCACGACCGTAACTTATCTACAGCAGTAGGTGACGAAGGTGGATTCGCTCCAACTTTCGAAGGTACAGAGGATGCTATCGAAACGATCCTTGAGGCAATCAAAAAAGCAGGTTACAAACCAGGAAAAGACATCTGTCTAGCATTAGACTGTGCTTCAACGGAGTTCTTCGTAAAAGGAAAATACGATTACGCGAAGTTTGAAGGTAAAGGCGGTGCTGTTCGTACAGTAGAAGAGCAAGTAGCTTACTTGGCTGAATTAACTGAGAAATACCCGATCATCTCTATCGAAGATGGTATGGCAGAAGACGACTGGAAAGGTTGGAAATTATTAACAGAGAAAATTGGAGACCGCGTTCAATTAGTAGGTGATGATTTATTCGTTACGAACACTAAACGTCTTCAACAAGGTATCGACACCCAAACAGGAAACTCTATCCTAGTAAAAGTAAACCAAATCGGTTCATTAACGGAAACTATCAACGCGGTGCATTTAGCACAAACGAATGGTTATACTTCGGTAATGTCTCACCGTTCTGGAGAAACTGAAGATAATACAATCGCTGACTTAGCGGTAGCATTGAACTGTGGACAAATCAAAACAGGATCAATCTCTCGTTCAGACAGGATCGCAAAATACAACCAATTGCTTCGTATCGAAGAAGAATTGGGTAGCAATGCCAAATTCATTGGCAAGGAGTTTAAATACGCTCCTAAGAAGTAATCAAATTCGAAAAGGGAACCGCAGGTTCCCTTTTTTATTTTCCCTATATTTTCTTCAAAATTCCCATTTGTAATCTTCCCGAGAAAATAACTATCTTTATCGAGGTTTTAGCTTAACAACTCAATTCTATGGAACGCTTTATCAATACTATTCGAAATAAATACCTTATCGCAGGGGTTGCCTTTGTCGTATGGATGGTATTCTTTGATCGGTACGATTTTGCAACGCAATATAGTTTCCAAAAGGAGAAAACAAACCTGGAGGTAGAGAAAGCCTATTATACGGCAGAGATTGAGAACATCGAAAACTCCATTAAAGATGTTCAATACAACCCGAGCGAAATACAAAGAATTGCGCGCGAGAAATATAAGATGAAGAAAGATCACGAAGATGTCTACATCGTTACAGAAGTAGAGCCGACAGAAAAATAAAAAAAGCCGTCAACAAAGACGGCTTTCTTATTTAGATTTCACTAAAGAAATTTCCTGATAAGTATCGGATATCGCAAAGATGCGATATCCCTTTTGATAGAGTTGTTTAAAGAATAGATCGCCCTTTGCTTTGCCATCTGTAAAAAAGCGTTCATGCGTTTCAACCAGAATCTGTTTGATCGCAATGCCACTGTTCAGTATTCCTTCCATTACCGCATATTCCGAGCCTTCTATATCCATTTTAAGTACATCGATAGCCGCATGCCCATTCTCTTGAACAATCTCCGTAAACTCTTTTAAAAGAACATCTACAGCGTTCGTTTCGTCCACGAGCTTGTGGCCATATACGGAGCCCGAAACATGATCTTGATTTTTAGGAAGGTGGAAAGTGAAGACTCCCGTCTTTTCGCCAATGCCGAAGGGGTGGAAATGAAAATTTGCCGGCAACTGTTGCTTGGCAATCCAGTTGATGGATTTGGGTGTAGGGTCGAAGCCAAATACTTGAGCTCCGTGCTTACTGATGATATCGCGGTCGAAAGAAATGTCTTCGCCAATACCGAAAGAATAAACAATGGCATTTTCCGGAACCAAGCTCGGATCTACATAAAATCCGCCATAGCCATTGCCGTACCATTGTTTATCTCTTTTTTCTTCTATATCAATAAAGGATATTTTTCCTAATCTAGCTTTTATCCAATATTCAATTCTTTTTAAAGCATTGTTTCTTTCCATCCTTTTTTAGCCATCTTACTAAAGATAACGAAAAATATAGGAAAACTATATGTCGGAGATAGCGTTGATAATATCGTATTGCGTAATAATATTTATCCTGCCTAGTTCATCTTCCACCAATACCGCTTGCGTATCCTTGTCAATCAAAGTGGAAATCTTATCGATAGACATATTTAAGTCTACAAATGGGAATGGCTTTGACGCGATAGTTTCTACTTCAGCAGACTTCAGCGAAGGATTATCCAACAGCGCATTCAAGATATCGGCTTCCGTCACTTTGCCGACGACCATACCCTGTTGGGTCAGTGGTATTTGAGAAATATTTAAAGACTTCATGACGTTGAATGTCTCCAGAACCGACTGTTTAACATCAACAGTAATGATTTCCTGATTGGCGCGTTTCTTCAGAATTGACTTAGCCGTGAGTTTCTCATCTTTCAGGAAGCCACGCTCACGAAGCCAATCCTCATTATACATCTTGCCCATATAGCGCGAGCCATGGTCATGGAAGATCACGACTACCAGATCCTCGTCTTTCAGTTCAGCACCCAATTGTAACAGGCCAGCCACCGCTGCACCCGCCGAGTTGCCCGCAAAGATACCTTCTTTACGTGCTAATTCTCTCGTCATCAAGGCCGCGTCCTTATCTGTGACTTTCTCGAACAGGTCGATCACATCGAAGTTGACATTTTGAGGAAGGAAATCCTCACCGATGCCCTCCGTGATATAAGGATAGATCTCATTCTTATCGAAAACACCCGTTTCCTTATATTTCTTAAAGATGGAACCGTAGGTGTCGATTCCCCATACTTTAATGTTGGGATTTTTCTCGCGAAGGTATTTCGCAGTACCCGAGATTGTACCGCCGGTTCCCACACCTACGACGAGGTGCGTAATCTTTCCTTCGGTCTGCTCCCAAATCTCCGGTCCGGTTTGTTCGTAGTGCGCCTGCGTATTCGATAGGTTATCATACTGATTTGCCTTCCACGCATTTGGCACTTCTTTTTCTAAACGACTAGAAACGGAATAGTAGGAGCGTGGATCCTCCGGATCGACGTTCGTCGGACATACGATCACCTCCGCACCAAAAGCGCGCAGGGCATCGATCTTCTCTTTGGATTGTTTGTCGGTCGTGGTAAATATGCAACGATAGCCTTTTACTACGGCTGCCATGGCCAATCCCATCCCGGTATTACCCGAAGTACCCTCGATTATGGTACCTCCGGGTTTTAATAGGCCTGCCTGTTCGGCATCCTCAATCATTTTTAAAGCCATTCTGTCTTTGATCGAGTTCCCTGGGTTGGTCGTCTCTATCTTTGCCAGTATGGTTCCTTTTAGGGGTTTGGTAACTTTGTTTAGTTTAACCAAAGGGGTGTTCCCAATGGTTTCTAAGATGTTGTTGTACCACATAGGTGAAAGTTTGTGCTGTTTGTTTTCTTCCACAAAGGTAGCCAAATTTTAGAACTTCAAATGTTTCACCGTTAAGCCGTTATTAATCAGTTGGCTCAATGCATCGATTCCAATCTTCAGGTGCTGCTCTACATAAGACTTAGTAACCGACACATCTGAAATCTCTGTCTTTACACCTTCAGGAATCATCGGCTGGTCCGAAACGAGCAATAGGGCGCCAGTTGGAATCTTGTTTGCAAAACCAACGCTAAAGATGGTAGCGGTTTCCATATCCACAGCCATTGCACGGATCGTTTTTAAGTATTTCTTGAAGTTCTTATCGTGCTCCCAAACGCGTCTGTTGGTTGTATAGACAGTACCTGTCCAATAGTCCCTAGAATGATCGCGAATGGTCGTTGAAATTGCTTTCTGCAGCGCAAAGGCCGGTAAGGAGGGCACCTCCGAAGGGAAATAATCGTTTGAGGTTCCTTCTCCGCGGATGGCAGCAATCGGTAAGATCAACTCGCCAACACCAATTTTCTTTTTCAATCCGCCGGTTTTTCCTAAGAATAAAACTGCTTTTGGAGCAATGGCCGATAAGAGGTCCATGATCGTTGCCGCCATTGGGCTACCCATACCAAAATTGATGATCGTGATGCCTTCTGCTGTACAACTTTGCATCGGCTTGTCTTCACCCATAATAGGGGCGTCGTCGTGCATTTGCGAGAACAACTTCACATAATTCGAGAAATTTGTCAACAAGATATATTCGCCAAACTCATCCAGCGGCCGGCCAGTATATCGGGGTAACCAATTGTTAACGATATCCTCTTTTGTTTTTAATCCTGCTTTTACAGGTGAATCTACTTCCTTTACATTCTTTTTTGTCATCTATATTCCTTTCTTTAAAATTCACATTTTATAAAAAACCCCCGCCGATGGGCGAGGGTCAAATCGTTATGCAACTTGGAGCTTCTTGAAATCCGTCTTGGCGAACTTATTCTTCGCGTAATCCAACGTAATTTGCAAGTCCTTCTCGTTGCTATGCTCCTTGCTGGTCGGTATCTCAAACATCGCGTCAAGCATAATCGCCTCACAAATGCTTCGAAGACCACGAGCACCTAATTTAAATTCCCAAGCTTTATCAACGATAAAATCATATACCGCCTCATCGAACTT
The DNA here is from genome assembly GCF_002455685.1 of Sphingobacterium sp. UBA6645. Taxonomy (NCBI): domain Bacteria; kingdom Pseudomonadati; phylum Bacteroidota; class Sphingobacteriia; order Sphingobacteriales; family Sphingobacteriaceae; genus Sphingobacterium; species Sphingobacterium sp. UBA6645. The sequence continues at coordinate 39,255 of NZ_DKLH01000077.1, read as the reverse complement.
CAGGTTAACACCCTCATATTCAAATAGCTTCTTGTATTGTTTAACCAAAGCATTCTTAGGCTCTGTCAAAATGTTCAACAAGGTCTCTTTATCCAATGGATTTAAGTGTGTCAATACAGGTAGACGACCAATCAACTCAGGGATCAAACCGAAGTTTTTCAAATCCTGAGGAGTGATGTACTTGTACAGATTATTTAAATCAATTTCTTGTTCCTCGTCGTTCATTTTGTAACCAACAGTCTGCGTGCGCAAGCGGTTAGCAATTTTCTTTTGAATACCATCAAATGCACCACCACAAATAAACAGGATGTTATTCGTGTTCACCGTAATCATTTTCTGATCAGGATGCTTTCTACCGCCCTGCGGTGGAACATTCACATTTGTACCTTCTAAGATTTTCAATAAAGCCTGTTGAACACCTTCTCCCGACACATCTCTGGTAATTGAAGGATTATCGCTCTTTCTTGCAATCTTATCAATCTCATCAATGTAGATGATACCGCGCTCTGCTGCCGCTACATCGTAATCCGCCGCCTGCAACAAACGCGTTAAAATACTCTCCACATCCTCACCCACATAGCCTGCTTCAGTTAGTACAGTTGCGTCTACAATACAAAACGGAACATTTAGAATCTTAGCGACCGTTTTTGCCAATAAGGTTTTTCCGGTACCCGTCTCGCCAACAATAATTAAGTTTGATTTCTCAATCTCTGTCTCATCGTTGTCAACACGTTGATTCAAACGTTTGTAGTGATTGTAAACCGCTACAGAAATTACTTTCTTAGCGTCATCCTGACCAATAACATATTGATCCAGATGTTCTTTGATTTCTTTAGGACGAATAAGCTTTAAAGTCGTCTGTAAAGACTTGTTCTTTCTCTGCTTTAATTCCTCCGCCAAAATCTCTCCAGCTTGTTGAACACATCTGTCACAGATGTGGGCACCATCGCCTGCGATAAGCATTTGGGCTTCATTTTTACTGATGCCACAAAAAGAGCAATGGATGTCTCTACTGTTCGATTTACTCATTTTCTTTATTTTGTTTCCTTTTTAGGAAGCAATACTTCGTCGATCATACCAAATTCTTTGGCCTCGGCAGCACGCATCCAATAATCACGATCTGATGATTTCTCTACCCAGTCATAAGTCTGGCCAGAGTGCTCAGCGATAATCGTGTACAATTCCTCTTTCAATTTCAACATTTCACGAAGGTTGATCTCCATATCCGAAGCAACACCTTGTGCACCGCCCGAAGGTTGGTGAATCATCACGCGCGAGTGTCTTAATGCTGCACGCTTTCCTTTTGCTCCAGCAACTAATAATACAGCGCCCATCGAAGCGGCCATACCTGTACAGATAGTCGCAACATCGGGTGAAATATACTGCATCGTATCGTAAATACCTAAACCTGCATAAACACTACCACCTGGAGAGTTGATGTAAATTTGAATATCACGCTGAGCATCAGTAGATTGTAAGAACAATAACTGTGCCTGTACGATGTTTGCTACTTGATCATTGATACCATCACCCAAAAAGATGATGCGGTCCATCATCAAACGCGAGAACACATCCATCTGCGCAACGTTCAATTGACGCTCTTCGATAATGTATGGCGTAAGATTGGATGGAATTTGTTGCTGTAAGCGAGAAATATAGCCATCAACGTGTTGACTTCCAATTCTATGGTGCTTAATCGCGTATTTTCTGAATTCGTCTTTATTGATATCCATGTTTTGTTCCTTCTAATTTTGACTTACTAATATAATACTTATTTTAAATTCTCCTATTGCTCATGGGCGAATGTTGGTAAATCCGACAGAAATGTGAAATTCCCATGATCGAAATCTATACTACAATAATGGTGCTCAAGTCCATTACTGACTAAAAGCAGCGGAATTTTATAAATAGTATTGTAATTCGCGATTTGTCGAAAGGTGTTTTCGGTAATTTTGACAGTCGGCGCCTTAAACTCTGCCAAAAGAATGCGCTCGCCGGAAGTATTGTAAATTACCAAATCGCTGCGTTTCTGTAGCGTGTTGAGCAGTAGCCCGCCTTCAATTTTCATTAGCGAGAGTGGGTAACCTTTCTCGTTGTGCAGGTGATGAACCCAATGTTGCCTTACCCATTCCTCCGGAGTTAACAATAAATGCTTTTTCCGAAGCTCATCAAAAATAAAATATTGATCGGCTTTCTTTATAATTTTCGCTGGAAAGGGGGGTAAATTCAGTGGGACTGGCCTAAACATTTACAAAATTACGAAATATTTAGCATATACCTTCTATGATATAGTTCCCTTTCAAAGCCCTTTCAAACCCAATGTATAACCCAATCAAAGCCGCTCGGAAAGGGGGTTGATAGGGTTGTACATTGGATGATATCTGTCGCATTCTCGAAGCGGAATGCTAAAAGATTTTTTGTAATTTCGTGGGACATGAATACCCAATCCATTTTAGCTGATATCAAGAAGAAAAAGCTTAGCCCGATTTATTTACTACATGGCGAGGAGCCTTACTTTATCGACCTCATATCGGATGCTATTGAGCATCAGGTACTCGATGAGGCGCAGAAAGGCTTTGATCAGTCGGTGGTCTATGGTAAGGAAACTGACTTCTCTACACTGATCAGTATGGCAAAGCGCTACCCTATGATGAGCGACTTTCAAGTTATCATTGTGAAAGAAGCGCAGAACCTGAAATGGAAGGATGATGATCTGCTGCAGAAGTATTTGGAACATCCTACACCGACAACGGTATTGGTTTTCGCGCATAAATATGGTAAGTTCGACAAGCGGAAAAAGTCGTATAAAGCGATGGATAAAGCGGGAGTGGTATTGGAGTCGAATAAGCTTTACGATGATAAAGTTGCCGGATGGATTACAGAGCAATTAGGCGCTAGTGGACGAAAGATTCATCCGCAGGCTGCAGCAATGATGGCCGACTATCTGGGTACTGATTTATCGAAGGTGGCTAACGAGCTCGAAAAGTTGATGCTCAATGTGTCGGCAGAGCAGGAGATTGGGCCGGCGGATATTGAGCGCAATATTGGTATCAGCAAGGATTTCAATGTGTTTGAACTGAATACGGCACTTTCCAAGCGAAATTCACTGAAGGCATTTCAAATCGTTAATTATTTTGCTGCGAATCCTAAATCCAACCCTATACCGGTGGTCATTGGTTCACTAGGTACCTACTTTACGAAGATCCTCAAATATCATTATCTACCGGATAAGAATTCAGCAGCGGCAGCAAAGGCACTTGGCGTGCACCCTTTCTTCGTGAAAGAGTATGAGTATGCCGCGAGAAATTTCAATCGCCGGAAAACTTTCGATATTATTCATTTGATCAAAGAGTACGACTTAAAATCGAAGGGTATGAATGTCGGTCACTTGACCAGCCATGGCGATTTAATGAGCGAACTAATCTATAAGATACTTAACTAACCTTACTATGCTAAAGCGACTTTTTACGATCGGTGCCTTTTTACTTTTATTTTCTACTCACAGTTTTGCGCAACGAGACTATTATACCTTATTGCAAGGTGGGGGGAGTATCGGAGTCAACAATCCGGGTTTCGAGGGGACTTTTAATGGATATAGTTTGCATTTTATTTTTGGTCGCAACTTCGACGAACGTGCTTTTGTAGGTATTGGGTTAGGAAACGAAGTATTGCGTGGCGATTATACGTTCAAAAATCCAACGGAAACTCAACAAGGTAATTTCAAATACGATCGTAATCTATTTCCGCTTTTCATCGACGCTAGATTGCCTTTTGCTTATATAGGCGATTTTTCACGTGTTGGTGCCGTTGCAAATGCCGGTTATTCGGTTCGCCTAGGCGGAGTGTATGATAAAGGCGCGATGGGAAAGATCGGTCTTTTCTACCTTTATGATGATATCAGACGTACGAACTTTACGATCTCAGCAACCTATGCGTATCAACAACTTACTTATGTGAGCTTTCGCGAAAAAATGAACCACCAGAGCATTAATTTGTCGGTGGGTATTTGGTTGAAGTAGGGGATTAGATATTAGATGTTAGATATTAGATTTTAGATATTAGATATTAGAGTAGGGCGCCGATTAGGCGCCATTTTTTGTGTTTTGTTTTGAACCAAGAAAGGAAGGATTTAAGGATTGGCAGGATCGGGTGTGATTATTTTCTGAACCAGGAAAGGAAGGATGTAAGGATTGGCAGGATCATGTCTAATCTCTAATATCTAATGTCTAATATCTAGTCTGAAATAATTACACCCAATCCTGCTAATCCTTGTATCCTTCCTTTCCTGGTTCAAAGACAAAACCCAAACTCCAAAATCAACATTCTTTTCTAGTAGACCCAAATCGTCAAAAAACTTTCTTTTCCAACTAATAATTTTTGTCTTTCGGCTTAACGGATCATTCTTGTTCATTTATTTAAAAAGAAATTCAATCCCATATAGGGTACAGTCATACGATACGGTACTATATATTAAACCTTGTCCCGTTTAGTTAATTTATGAAGTATAATTGCTGTGTAGATAGTTAAACAGGTTGAGCATCAGATTGATTGATCGCTCAAGTAGAACGCATGCTGAAGTAGAGAAAGCAATTGAAAAGCTTCCAAAAAGCATGCAATATAATTATACGAAAATCCTGAAGGATATACATATGGGTAAAAAACTGTGATCGTAATATATGTTTTTCCTAATGTTGATTGCAAGTTTTTAGGGCTCTCCGTTTGGAGGGCCTTTTTTTATGCGATAGTTAAAGGACTCATTTACCCTTCCTTTTCTGTTTCCAAAAAAAGAAGCTGTCCTTTCGAACAGCTTCTTCATTTTAAGAAATATTTCTTCAGTAGCCGCCATCGGTCTAACTACTATGTACTAACTAATAACTACTCCTAATGAGCACTCAAATTCTTTTTCTTCTCTTCATCGAAATTCGCTTCCAATTCAGCAAGTTTCTTTTTACCGTATGCTAGACGTGTAATTACAACGAATAGTACCGGTACGAAGAAGATGGCTAAGAATGTCGCTGCGGTCATCCCTCCGAATACTGTCCAGCCGATTGTTTGGCGTGAAACAGCACCTGCGCCCGTTGAAAGCATCAAAGGAATAATACCTAAGATAAACGCCAAGGATGTCATGATAATTGGACGAAGACGAAGTTTTACGGCGTCTAATGTTGCGTCTAATAGGTTCATTCCGATATCCACACGTTCTTTTGCAAACTCCACGATCAAGATCGCATTTTTCGCGGCAAGACCGATGATAGTTACTAGACCGATCTGCGCAAAGATGTTGTTATCCAGTTGCGGCAATAAGGTCAGGGCAAGAATTGCTCCGAACACACCCAATGGAACGGATAACAGGATTGAGAATGGCACGGACCAACTTTCGTATAGCGAAGCTAACAGCAGGAATACGAATAGAATACAGAGCGCGAAGATTTGGATGGTCTTGCTGCCGGATTGTTTCTCTTGCAACGATATTCCGGAGAACTCGTATGAATAACCGTCTGTTAATGTTTGTGCTGCTACTTCTTCTAGTGCTGCAATCGCATCCCCAGAAGAATATCCAGGAGCCGCTTCACCCGATAACTGGATCGAACGGAAAATGTTAAAGTGGTTGACGATCGAAGGATTCGTAATCAAATCATAACGTACTAAGTTGGTCAATGGAACAGGTTGTCCTTGTACATTCTTGACGTATAATTTATTGAGATCCTCAATATGCATTCTATAGCTGGTATCTGCCTGTGTTACGACGCGGAAGTTACGACCATATTTGGTAAAGTCATTCACATAGCTACTACCCATATAAGCTGAAATAGTGCTGTAGATATTGGTCAATGGTACACCCATTCTCTTGGCCATTTCACGATCTACATTGAGTTTGTAGTTTGGCGAATTACTATTGAATAGGGTATAGGCCATCCCAATCTCAGGACGTTGATTTGCTGCGGCTAAGAATTTACCGATCATCGCCTCAAACTGTTTGATATCTACCGTCTGTCTATCCTGAATTTCCATGGTGAAACCGCCAGATGATCCAAGACCCGGGATTGGCGGAGGCGTGGCAGCAATAACAGAAGCTTTAGTATAACCACGGTATTTACCCATGATCGCTCCGGTAATATCCGTTACTGTTTTCTCGCGTTCTCCCCAAGGATAAAGCGAAACGAATAGACTGGCGCCGTTAGGTTTCGCCGATCTATTCAATAAGTTCATCCCGTTAATTGCCGTTACATATTGAATTTCTGGGAAAGTCTTTCGCAAATCTTCCGATAATTCCTGTAATACAGCCTCTGTACGGGCACTAGATGCACCTTCTGGAAGGTTGACACCCATAAAGAATATACCAGCGTCCTCGGCAGGAATAAAGCCTGTTTTCTTATTCGTGAACATCAGTCCTGTTCCAACAAATATACAAAGCAAGATAATCAAGGCTAATGGAGCCGCTTTTATCACCTTCTTAACGCCTTTTGAATAACGATAAGTTACTTTATCGAACCAAACGTTGAATTTGTAGAAGAACTTGTTTAGGCCTTTAGAATCCTTGCGAATTGCTGTTGGCTTCAACATGATCGAACATAATGCTGGCGTCAGCGAAAGGGCGATAAATGCCGATAACATTACGGATACGGCAATGGTAATAGCGAACTGTTGATAAAGCTGACCCACCATCCCCGGGATAAATCCTACAGGAACGAATACTGCCGCTAAGATCAGGGCAATGGCAATAACCGGTGCGGTAATATCTTGCATCGCGCGTCGCGTCGCTTCTTTGGCGTCCATCTTATAATGGTCGATATAGTGCTGCACGGCTTCCACCACAACGATGGCATCATCCACCACAATACCGATCGCGAGGACGAAGGCAAGCATCGTTAAGTTGTTTACCGAGAATCCGAATATCGTAAAGAAGATGAACGTACCGACAATAGAAACAGGAATCGCTAGCAACGGAATCAAGGTTGCTCTCCAACTTTGTAGGAAGAAGAATACAACAAGAGTTACTAAGATCAATGCTTCGATCAAGGTATGAATTACCGAGCTGATGGATGCATTAACAACAGAAACCGTTTCATATGCAACTACATAGTCTACGCCCTTAGGGAAGGATTTTTTTAACTCCTCTAATGCCTTGTAAATACCATCTGCAGTCTCAACGGCATTTCCTCCCGGTGTTTGCGAGATCATCATACCAGAGGTTGTCTTACCGTTTACTTTCGTCGTGATACCGTAGTTGAATTGTCCAAGCTCAACGCGGGCTACATCTTGTAATAAAACGATGGAACCGTCGGTGTTTGTTTTTACGACGATATTCTCGAAATCTTCGACTTCTTCCAAATCGGAGTCAAGGATAATCGGATATTCGAATACTTGTGCATTCTCTTGCGGACGCGCACCAACGCTACCCCCAGCCATACGTGAGTTTTGCTCAGCAATGGCTGTACTTACGTCAGATGGTGTTAAACCTAAGTTGGTCAGTTTGTTGGCATCTAGCCACACACGCATGGCGAATGGCTGTCCGAAGGCCTGCACATCACCCACACCTTTAACACGCAATAGGGCGTCTTTCAGATACAGGTTGACATAGTTTGCCAAGAAGTTCGCATCACGTGATCCGTCAGGTGAGGTCAGGGATACCATCATTAAGATATCCGTGTTCACTTTACGAGTGGTTACCCCTAAACGGCGCACTGCTTCAGGCAATACAGGTTCAGCGATACTTACACGGTTTTGTACATCTAGCGTTGCGATGTCGATATCTGTACCTACTTCGAAGGTTACCGTGATACGAGAACCACCGTCAGAGGTACTGTTCGAACTCATATAAATCATCCCCGGCGTACCGTTGATCTGGCTTTCAATCGGGGTTGTTACTGTTTTCTCTACTGTTTGGGCATCAGCACCGGTATAGTTCGCCATTACGGATACCGTAGGCGGCGCAATATTGGGATACTGACTGATAGGTAGGGTCGTGATGGAAATAGCTCCAATGATGGTGATCAATATGGAGATAACCATCGCGGTTACCGGTCTTTTTATAAATACTTCTGAAATCATTATCTATGAATATGTTGGGACTTAGCAAATTATTTCTTTGGTTGAGCGTTCGCGTTGTTGTTTTCAACAACCTTAGCGCCTTGTTTCAATGCGGCAACACCGTCTACGACAATGCGCTCGCCGACTTGAAGACCGTTGGTAATTACCACCTTATCTCCAAGTTTTTGACCTAAAGAAACTTGCTTCAAGTCTACCGTGCTACTATCAGTTACTGCGTATACTGAGAATGTTCCTAGCTGTTCAAATATCGCGCGGTATGGAATTACCATTTCCTCGTGCGCAGTCGTACTTTCTACATTCAATGTTAGGTTCAAGCCTGCGCGCAAGGTATTTGCAGGATTATCAAACGAGGCACGTACTTTTAGCGTCCCTGTTTGCGGATCTACAGCGCGGTCTATGGTAGAGATACGACCCAAAGAGTTGTATGTGCTACCATCAGGTAAAGTCAAGTTGATTTTGGTAGATGATTTGCCGGTTTGTAGCCCAGTAAATTCAGGAATCTCCTTTTCGTTGATCTGGAATTCAACGGCAATAGGATTTGTTGAACTCACGGTATTTAAAAGGGTTGTTCCAGCACTTACTAAAGCACCAGTGCGAACTTGGGAAATACCGATATTCCCGGAAAATGGTGCAACGATCACCGAGCGTTGTAAGTTAGTTCTAGCAGTTGTTAATGCTGCCTGAGCTGCCTGTACTTGCGCCTTTTGGTTATTAACGTCTGTGTAAGCATAGTCTAAGGTCTGCTTAGCGATCGCGTCTTGATCTGCAAGTTTTTCATAACGTTGTAAATCCTTTTCAACACGAGCAAGGTTTGCTTTTGCGATTTCCATATTCGCACGTGCCTGATCGACAGCAGCAGCATATCGAACGCGGTCAATCTCATATAATCGTTGTCCCTTGCTTACATAAGCACCATCGGCAACATAAATATTCGTAATATAGCCTGATACCTCAGCACGTATTTCTGTTTCTTGCAAAGGAACAACATTTGAAGGGTAGGAGCGAATCCCCGTTACAACTTCCTTACTAACTGTTGCGGTGGTTACCGGTGTTGCAGGTGCTTGCATTCCAGGTCCTGCTCCTTGTTTACCAGCTTCTTTATTCCCACATGATTGTAGAAATAATCCTGTTCCTAATAGAAGTGCTGTTAATATGTGATTTGTCTTCATTATATCTTTATTGCTTGTGGTTGATTAATTGCTAATGTTTACTGTTCCTAATGCTTTCTGAATATCTAACTTGCTTGACAACACCGCGTAAAGGGCATTCAAGTAGTTTAATTGACTTGTCTTCAAATCGGTTTCTGCGGTCATAAGTTCTAAGTAAGTTTTTACGCCTGCATCGTATTGAAGTTTTATGGTATTGTACACTTCTTCAGACAAATCCATGTTTTCTTTCGCATTTCTCCATTCGTTCATGTTGGCGCGATAGGATGCCATAGCTGCTGAATATTGTGCACCGATTTGATTCTCCAGATTTTCCATCTCTAAATCCAATCTGGACTCTTGTAATTCCGATTTACGGATTTCCTGAATACGTTTTGTTCCTTGGAAGATTGGAATAGATAGGCTTAAACCCACACTAGAATTCGGAAAGTTATCTTGAAAAAGATCACCAAACTGATTGTTTCTGTAGTTTAGACCATAGTTAGCAAAGGCGCCCACTCGTGGAAGGTAGTTCCACTTTTGATATTGTGTGTTCAACTTTTGCAGGTTTTGCAAGGTCTGCAACTGTTTAATTTCAACTCGGTTAGCATATTGCAAAAGCTCAGTCGTGTCTAAAAGGATATTCGACTCCATGTTTTGGTTTTCGAATGATAAGCTAACAGGCGCTGATGGATTTAAGCCCAACAGAGTCTTTAGGTAATCGTATTTATAGCGGCGAAACTCATTTGCCGATTTTAGCTCAGCATTTGCATTATTCAATGAAATCTGCGCTCGTTTATAATCTGTTTTATCGACTAATCCAGTTTCGTAGCGCGCGTTGGCTTCAGTGTATTGTCTTTGAAGGCGAGCAATGTTTTCAGTGATAATATTTATTTGCTCTTCGCTTGTAAGGATATCATAATAGGCCTTACTGACATCAACCACGGTATTGATACGCGTGTCTTCAATATTTAAATCATTTTGTTCGCGAATAAATCGAGAGGCCTTAGATGCTTGAAATAACCCCGGGTTTATAATGGCTTGGTCAGCTTGAAATACCATTGAAGCCGTATTCTTTTGTCCCATATTGATATTCTGATCATTGATGTTCGCCGTAGGGAGCTGTATATTATGGGTGTAATTTCCATTAGCGTTAATCTGTGGAAACCAACCTGACAGTGCTGATGCAATTTCACGTTCTCCAATTTCCTTGTCGATCTGTGCTTGCTTTAGCTCGATCTTGTTGCTCAATGCATAGTTAATTAGCTCGTCAAGCGTCGCGTTGCTGTTCAAAGAACCAGCTTGCTGCGCTTGGCTAATACCGATGGTAGTACAAGCTACCGATAGGTATACTACGATTTCCTTAAAATTTAATCTCATGTTTCTAACTTATATTTTAACGCCGTTCCAAATAATTTCTACTAATTGATTCATCTCCTCCTCCATAATCTCTTCTTTGGTGATTAAACAGTTGCGAAAGAGGGAGATAGCTCCTCCAAGGTAGATCGAGAGTATTAATCGAACATTCAGATCTTTTAAATGTTTTTCTTGAACTCCTTCTTCGATAAAATGGATTAGTTTATTTCGTTCTACTTTCTGTCCCAATACATTGTTTCGGACTTCTTCGTAGAAAGGGGAGCCATAAAACTGATCTAGAAATCCGAAGATTTCAATGTTCTGCTGGTAAAAGCCGATCCATCGTTTCCAGATTGTCTTAAATCTTTCCTCATAGGATTGCTCCGGATTGACACCTCTGAAGACATCTCCGTTCAGCTTTTCCTTGCAGTACCAGTACAGCTCGATAATTAAATCTTCCTTCGAAGGAAAGTAATGATATATAGAGCCTACAGCCACGTTGGCTTCCTTCGCAATCTTGCTCATAGGGGTCCCATGGAATCCATAAAGATGGATTAAGCTAAGCGTGCTAAGGAAAATTTGCTCTTTCTTTTCTGTCAATTGAATGTTCATTCGGTTGCAAATGTAGGCATTTTTGGAAGGCGTATTTGTCAAATAATCGTTATAAAGTGCTAAAGCGATTGAGCAGTGATGAGAGTCCATGTTAACAAATTGTTAAATTTCATAAAAAGACTTGACATGTGTATGTTTTACACTTACCTTTGTAGTATCATAATTTAGGTTTATAATTGGTTATTAAAGGTTTTCATTCTCCCCGTTTGAAAACCTTTATCTTTTTATAGAAACCACGTTTTCAAGGCCTTGAAGTAATATTATTCCGTAATTCTTGTTTATCACAATTACAACTCCGGATAGGGGATAGTGGTCTCTGAAATGTTCTAGATATTTTATGCAATCAATTAAATTATTCTTCTGACATTCTTTTTGCAAACAAAAAGACCCTTGAATTTCTTCAAAGGTCTAAAATCTTATATCTATTTTTCAGAATCTACTCACACTTTGCTAAGTACTTTTCTATTTCTTCTCTTGTAAAATGTGTTTTACTATTTCCAAAATAAGTAGTTACGTAGGTCAAGACGTAAGCGATGTCTGTTGCGTTCATTTGAGGCACCCCGGGCATCTCTTGATTATACTTTACGCCATTAACGGTGATTTCCCCACTCATGCCGTTTTTAACAATGCAAGCCAGCTTATCGCGATTCACATTTAGAAATACAGTGTCTGTCAGGGGGGGATAAAGTTTTCCTAATCCCTCTCCGTTGGCTCCATGGCAATTTTGACAATGCGTGGTATAGACTTTTTGCCCATTAGTAGCATACTGCATTGTTTCCACGCTTAATCCCGACTGGCAGGAAAAGAGCAGATAGAGTCCGAATACAATACTTAAGATAAAATAGGTAGATCTTCGGAGCATTACTTATACTCTTTTAATATAACATCTAAGTCTTCTAACAGCTTATTAACCTGCGTTTGGTCTGTTCCGTCATAAGCACCACGAATTCTTTTATCAGGGTCAATGATCACCAGGTAACCTTGATGGTCATAACCTCCGGGAGCATTCGCATCTTCTTTAGCATACACTAAATAACGATCGGCCATACCATAGATATCCGCCTTAGAACCATTCACAAACTGCCATTGGTCGTTATCCACCCCAAGTTTATTAGCGTAGTCTTTTAGAATATAAGGTTGATCGTATTTGAAATCGATACTATGTGATAAAAACGCGATTTTCTCATTGCCTTTGTATTTTTCGTAAGCCTTTAAGAGATTACGCTGCATCGTCGGGCAGATGCTTGGACAATGCGTAAAAAAGAAGTTGGCAACATAGATCTTCCCTTTAAAGAAGTCTTGAGTCAATTGGACGCTATCTTGATTTAAAAAGCTAAAGTCAGGAATAGTTTGATAAACCGTATCAACTACCTTTTTACCATCTATTTCTTTCTCCACAGGCGTTCTTTCTCCATAGATTGGCAGTTTTCTGTCTGATGATGAACAAGCGAATATACCGCTAAGAAGTACTGCTAGGATGGCTGAACTGAATAGTCTATTCATTCGGTCTTATTGATTAAATGGGGTTAAAGTTTTGTTGATTTGACTAGTTACACTTTCAAATTGTTTCTGCATAGCTGTAATCTTGTCTAACTCTTTTTGTTGATAAGCATCATCGGTGCTAGCAGCATCATAATCCTTCATCCAAGTCATCATATTATCGGTCGCTGCTTCAATGCTATCCTGCAAATTTGTTAATTCAACGCGTGTTGCCGCAGTATCTAAATCTGCTTTCGTTGCTTTAATTTCGGCTAGATTTGCTAAGATGGAATCAATCTTAACTGTCGTTTTATCAAACGTAGAAATTTGAGGCATGATTTCATCATGTATTCTGATGGCTTCAGCGCCTAGCTTTTGGTTTTTGGTTTCATCAGTCTTATTCTGGCAAGATACCATTGCCATGCTGATTCCTAATGTAATAAAAGCTAAATTTTTCATGTGATATAATTTATTGTTGTATAGGATTAGCTTCCTGAGAAGCTTTTTGTTTGTAGTAGGAGTCGAAATCAAAATCCAGATTTCGAATGTAGATTTCATTATGCGCGACAGCGCAGAGCGTCCCTTTTTTGTCGTAGACATGCGTGGCGAAAGTCTTTACCACTTTACCGTGTGTTTGAATGGTTTCTAATGCTTCTTTCAGCACTTCTTCATCCAAACGTATGCTGAACTGCATACTCGTTCGTCCGGGCTTTCTATACTCGATATGGGCCGTCTTAAGCCAGGCAACTGTACGCAGGATACCCTGATGTTTAAAATACTGATCGAGTAGGATGGGATAGAAGGGGTCTATGGCAGAAAAGATCGTTCCTCCGAAAATCGTGTTGTTCGAATTGATATTGAAAATACTCTTGAAAATCTTTAGATCGGCACCTAAGTAGTTGTCCAAGATGTTTTTCACCCAAATCCGCTGGAAGAAGAAAGGCGGATAAATTCTTAGCGCCCATTTCATGGTTTTCGGAGATAATCTCATGGCTCAAAAATAACGCTTATTTACAAGATTATTTCCCTTTTAATTGTAATAATATCTTTTAAAAACGCGGATCATGCTTATTTTAGTATTATGACTAATCAAGAACCTAACACAAAGAATGTGTGGATATTGGTATTCGTGGCTGCGCTCGGATACTTCGTCGATATCTACGACCTCATAATTTTTTCCATTGTTAGAATTCAATCATTCACGGATATCGGTGTTCATGTTGAGGAGATGCGGACAAAAGGTGAGTTCGTCTTGAATATGCAAATGGGAGGATTGCTTATTGGAGGTATAATTTGGGGTGTTCTTGGTGATAAATATGGGCGTATCAAAGTGCTCTTCGGTTCGATATTGATGTACTCATTGGCCAACATAGCGAACGGTTTTGTACAGGATGTTATGACCTATGGAATCATACGATTTATTGCCGGTATTGGTTTGGCTGGAGAACTCGGTGCTGGAATCACTTTAGTCAGTGAAACGATGCATCGGAAGAAGCGTGGATATGGTACGATGATTGTCGCGGGCGTAGGTGTTTTAGGCGCCATATTAGCCTATTATATTTCAGAATGGTACAGTTGGAGAACCGCCTATTTTGTCGGTGGAGGAATGGGACTACTATTGCTTCTCATGCGTGTAGGCGTATTTGAATCCGGGATGTTCAATCAAATTAGCGATAAGAGTGTAGCGAAGGGTAAGATTTCGATGCTATTTACAGATAAAGAGCGCTTCAAGCGATATATCTACTGCCTGTGTATCGGATTGCCTATATGGTTTGTTGTTGGTGTGCTGGTTACTCAGGCGCCAGAGATAGGACAGGCGCTGGGAGCGGAGAGCGTATTGAGTGCCGGAAAGGGCGTCATGTTTACCTATTTGGGGATCTCGCTTGGCGATTTTCTCGCGGGGCTAATCGCACAGATATTTAAGTCGAGAAAGAAAGTCGTATTGGTTTATCAGCTCGTAATTCTTTTATTCTCCTGCATTTATCTTACGCGCTACGGCATTACGGAAACAGAATTTCTATGGTTGGCCTTCTTCATGGGATTGGGAGTAGGTTATTGGGCAACTTTTATTACCATCGCAGCGGAACAATTTGGAACCAACATACGAGCAACGGTGACCACGACAGCGCCTAATTTTGTGCGCGGGGCACTGATTCCATCAACAATTCTTTATGGCGTTTTTGTCAACTGGGTTGGGATTCTTCCTGCAGCAATCATCATGATTGTGCTGCTCTCGGGAATAGCAATCTTTGCCTTGAGTCGATTGAAAGAAAGCTTTGACAAGGATCTAAATTATATCGAAGAATAGTTAGCTAGCGATCCGGGCACTTCTTGCAGCGCTTGCCTCGCTTGTATTTCTTACAACACTTCTTAAAAACAACCTCTCCATGATCCTGAAACGGATTATGTCCTTTGTTGTTGTCAAAAGGCGATGAATCAATTACTTGTAGACGTATCATGTTTTCAAACATGGTACAAATATAAGTAATTTAGATTGATTAAAAATAACTAGTAGATTCTTTTACGTAATTCTGATGCGATATCGTTCGTAAAACTTTGAATAACCGCCGGCTCATCCGTATTATTTTGAATAACTAAATCGCAAGTTTCGCGAAATGGTAACAAATATTCATTGTAAGAAGGCACGACATGGTTAATCCACTTATACATTACATCATCGTGGTCATATCCTCGTTCCACCAAATCTCTCCGAAGGCGTCTCCTCAAAGCAATGGATTCTTCCGCATCTAGGAAGATACGATAATCCAACAACTGATTGATCTCCTCATAGTGAAAGATAAATAAACCCTCTACCACCAAAATATGTGCTGGTTTAATCTCCAACATCTTCGGCGTTAAAGCGGGGTTGTTGAATGTGTACTCTTCTTTATATACCGTTTTTCCGTCGAATAGATCTTTAATATCCGAGTAGAATGCATTTCTATCAATGGAAGTCGGTAAATCGAAGTTATATAATCTATTTTCCTCCTGCGTTTTTGTGTTCGCGGGGATATAATAATCATCCTGAGAAATCAAAGTGATCTCATCAGGAGAAAAGTGATCTAAGAAGCTTTTTAAGAAAAAGGTTTTACCCGACCCGCTACTTCCTGCTATACCTATTACGTAAGGTTTGTCCATGCTTACTCTTAATTTTCGATTGGAGCGCCGTAGGTGATTTCTATTAAGAATCGCTTATCGAATGCACCGATATGAGATGCCGCCGATTTCGAAAGAATAACGATTGCGTCGCGGCTATCGGCCGTATCAGAGAATTTTCCTACAACTTTCGCAAAGGTAATATTTTTCGTCAAAGGATTCGTAATCTTTAGTATTGTTCCAACAGGAGCCGTGCGGTGAAGTGCTAAATTGCTCTTTCCTCTAGATTCCAGATTGTCCATCCAAATACCGATACCTTTTTCTTTTTTCTCGCGAATACCATAGCGGTTCGTCTCAAATTCAATCTCTTGCTGACGGTTTACATCCGGAATAGGTAATTCTATCGGCTCTGTCGGAGTTGGCTCTTGAACCGCAATTTTACCATCCGGTATTTTTAAGGTCTGTCCCTCGCGAACGACATCACTGGTCAAGTTATTCATTGATTTGATGCTTTCCACATTAGTAGCAAATCGCTTCGCAATAGAATATAAGGTCTCGTTAGGCCCAACTTTATATTGTGTTAATACTTGCCCAGATTGCTCGGCAATGACGGTGTTGATGACCTCTCTAGTCGTATCTTTCTTTGGTGCCGGAGTCTCTACCGGAGCTGCCGTACTTGGAATACGAACGACATCCCCTAAACGAAGGTTCTTCTGATTGTTCGCAGACATAATCGTTTTTACAGGTACCCCATATTGTCTGCTCAGCTGATAATAAGTGTCCTTGGCAGCGATGGTATGTATAATAAATGTCTTTCCGTTGATTGTTTCTGTTTTCTGACTATTGTTGGTCTGTGCCTGCGCGGTTGCTACTCCCATCAATACAAAACACGTAGAAAATATAATAAGAGACTTCTTCAAAGTCTGAAATTTGAATGCTTGTTTTTTCATTTTATGCAATTATACTAAATATGAAATAATATCCCGCTTATTGAATGACATAAAGAATAATCGTTTGTCAATCTGAAAATAGGGTTGCGGAATCAATTTATCCATATTTTCCATTATGACTTGTCGGTCCAGTTTGTGGTTTAAATCACTTAACGTTAAAATGAGATTTAAATTATCTTCATTCTTCACATGATAACACCAAATATAATGCTGGCAACATTTACTAAGCCATAAAGGACCCTCAATTGCCTCATTGCTGAGAAATTCGGGCTTGTTGGGGTAGGTGAGAGGATATTGAATTTTATTACTTGCGAAACGGAAGTTGCGATCCGTTGCGGGGGCATATTTTCCGGTCCGGATATCGATTAGGATGGTCTCACCGGATGATATCGAGCGATGCCGTGCATGCACCACATCTTCGAATACGTCCAGCAGAATAAACTCGTAACTGGAAAAGACAACCTGCTCGGTGGCAATCTCAATGATTTGTATGCCTTCCTGAATAGGGCGGTGCTCGCCAATCCGCTTTAGGATCAGAAATCCATCCTGAATCGCGTCTAATGTCCATTCCTTGGCTTCCGCAGTGCAGGGTGCTTTGACTACTTTGCCGGTAAAATCGAATACCGAAAACGAAGCAACGGTAGAATCCAAATCACGGGTTTCCACAGCGACCAAGGACTGTACGGGGTCGATCTCGATTTTCCAGATATTGGCAGGAAAGCTTCGCTCAAAAATTTTATTTATTGTATATTTAGTCATCCGATATAATATGCTGATCGGTGATAAAATCATTTTCTATGAACAAATTTACAAAATACATTTTAGGTATTATCGTCATTTGTTTGCTGACCACCATGAATAGCAATGCACAATCGGTATATTCTGTTCAAATAAAGGACGATATAGGTCCTAATGCTTGGCGAACGTTGAAAAATGCGCTCAAGGAAGCGAAAGCGAATGAATCAACTTATTTCTTATTGGAGCTAAATACCTACGGTGGAGCGCTGAACTTTGCCGATTCCATGCGTACAGCACTCTTGAATGCAGCACCAATGAAGACTATTGCTTATGTAAACAACAATGCTGCCTCCGCAGGCGCATTGATATCCTTGGCAGCCGATTATATCTATATGCAAGATGGTTCTAGTTTCGGAGCAGCGTCGGTAGTGAATCAAAGCGGTGAGCTCCTTCCGGAGAAATATCAGTCTTATATGCGTGGCTTAATGCGTGCGACCGCTGAAGCGAAAGGCCGCGATCCTAAGGTGGCCGAAGCATTTGTCGACCCAAGTATCTCTATTCCTACGTTGAAGGAAGATGGTAAGTTGCTTACTTTAACCACGCAGGAAGCTGTGAAGATAGGTCTGGCAAAGAAAGAAGTGAAGAGTCAAGCGGATATATTCTCCGACCTTCAATTCAGCAGTCCCGATGTAAAAGCTCATCAGACCACTTTGGTCGATATGATTATAGGGTTTCTCATCAATCCTTTAGTAAGTGGTATTCTGATCATAGGGATTATTGGCGGTATTTATTTTGAAATGCAATCTCCAGGAATTGGCTTTGCATTGGTGGTTGCTTTAGTCTGTGCCACATTATTTTTCGCGCCCTTATATTTGCAAGGCCTTGCAGATCATTGGGAGATTGCGATATTTGTCCTCGGTGTCATACTGATAGCCTTGGAAATATTTGTCATACCAGGCTTTGGAGTGGCCGGTATATCAGGAATAATTCTGATACTATGTGGATTAGCATTCTCAATGGTTGCTAATGATTACTTTGATTTTAAACTTGCTCAACCAGGGCTCTTAATGAACTCATTTATAATTGTAATTGGCGCGATGGTCGGAGCGATCATTCTAGCGGTAATTTTTGGAAAAAATATCCTTCAATCTTCCGGTTTCAAAAAACTGGTGCTGGAGGATGAACAGCGCGCTGATGTGGGGTACACTTCCTCAGTTCAAAAGATTAATCTGATAAACAAAGAAGGTATTGCAAAGACGGTACTCCGCCCCGGAGGAAAAATAGAAATTGATAATGTCTGGTATGACGCAGTCGCATTAGACGGATTTATCGACGCCGGCGAACAGATCTATGTCGAAAAGCATGAAAACTATAATCTATTTGTCCGTAAGCTCTCTGAGCGCAAAGCATAAAAACAAGGATGGGTTGAAAATAATATTCAACCCATTTTTTTTCTACTAAGATTCCTTCCGTTGTCGTTTCTTCAATTTAGTCACGAAATACAGAATAAAAATTCCAATAATAAATGTGATAAATAGACAGTACAATGCCTTCAAATAGAAAGCATCAGTAGGGTACTTCCTGTCATATAGATACCAAGTCGCTCCGAACAATACAATTGCCCCGATAGCATTAATAAATACTTTTTTCATAACATTGGTTAATTAGTGATAAGTAAATAACTAATGATTAAATGTAATGAATTATAGTTATAATTCATAGTATTTAGTAGTTAGTATTTTTATTAGATGTAAGACATTAGATATTAGAGGTTAGAGTTTGTCTTGAACCAGGAAAGGAAGGATGAAAGGATTGGCAGGATAAGGTGTGAAATTAATTTTCTCGTCTGAATCAGGAAAGGAAGGTTCAAAGAGTCTAATGTCTTATATCTAATGTCTTACATCTAATAGAAATACCAACTACTAGATAAAACCCTTGTAAACCCAATTCAAACCCAATACAAACCCCAATCAAAGCCGCTCGGAAAGGGCTTTGATTGGGGTTTGATACGAATAAAAAAAGCCTGTTCTTGCTTTTAGAACAGACTCTCTCTAATAAATATTTTAATTCTTGCGCTTAGAACTTTGCTCCTAACGTTAGAACGACATTCGTTCTGGAGCTTTTCACTTCTGCTGTAGGGGCAGGGCTGTTCCATAAACCCGCTAAAGAGTAAGGGGAACTATTATATGTTTCTTTTTTATATTGTATTGCTGCTAAATCAACATACAGGTTTTGATTGATGATATAGCCCAATCCAAGGCTTGTCATGTGGTCGCCGCTATCTATTCCTTTAATAGGGCTGCTGTAGTAGCTAAATCCTGCACGACCGCTTAAACGGTCGGTAAATAGTAGTTCGCCACCGACACGGAAGTTCACTGCACTTTTGTACACGTCCTTGATACTCGCGTTGATCTCATTCTCTTCTGTGAAATCCATTACCTCTGTAGAAGTCTCTCGATACGTAATGCTGCTATAGTCTGCGAATTCCAAGTCAGCGGAAACCAAACCGCGTCCGAAGAACTTAGTTAATCCTACTGAGGCTCTCAATGGAGAGATTACCCCGTAATCGTAGGAAGCTGTCGATGGAGTTGAGTTGTAAGTAGGCAGGAAAGTCGTGGTTGCATTTTTATCCTTATAATAATCTGCAACCGTCTCTAGCACTCTTTCTTCGTTGACTGTGGTCCAGGTAGGAGAGACGATATGCACGCCAATATTCCAGTCCCAAGTTGGTTTGAAGATCATCCCTAAGGCCACATTGACACCGGTTCCGCGAAGTCTATTATCTTCATAATCTGTCACCTCGTAGTTGATCTCGGTATACTGATGTTTGGGGTTTGAAGGATCTAAGAAGCCGGAGTTTGCACTAGCATTCGGTCTGATTTGATCTGCATTTTTTGTCCATCCACTCTCGAATACACTGTAATTACGATCGTATTTGAACGACACTAATCCTAAGCTACCGCCCAGATAGAATTTATTGTTGTAATTTCCACCGAAAGACAAAGTGGTTTTAGCCTTGTAACCTTTGGTAAGTACGTCGACTTGTTGGGACTTTGGATCGGTTTCTAAAGCGATCGGGAAATAACCCTCTGAAGGATCACTAAAGCGTTCCACTAGATTCGATCTAGAAAAATCAGAAGAGAAGTCATCGAACTCATACATCTGATCAGTTAAATATTGGACGATGGTATTGGCGTCGTTAACCCCGGAATAAACGATCTGATTTGCGAAGTTATTCGAGCGGTCATAACTAATCCCCATATTGAAATTCTGCCAACCATAGCCGCCATTTGCTGTAGGCATGTGCAAGACAATACCGACATTTTCTAATCCAAACTTGCCTTGATTGTGATTGGTGGTTGTGCCGAAGTAATTAGCTTTATTATTATTGTTCAAGTAATTGACCGAAACCGAGATATCGGATTGACCGTAAAATCCAAGTCCGGCAGGGTTACCACTAATAGAGCTGATATCTCCTCCTAAAGCGGTGTTTACTCCACCCATCGATTTAAAGCGGGCTGATCCTGAACTTACGTCTTTTGATACATCATAGACATAGTCTAAGGTTGTTTGGGCAAATACATTGGAAATTCCTGCACTTAGAGCTAGCAGGCTAAGCGTTAGTAAGGTTTTCTTCATACGATTTCAGAATCTTTCTAAAAGATATAGCCAATATAAAAGGTTCTATATTGGCTATAAAAAATATAATTATATTAATTAACGTCTTGATCCACCGGATGCTCTTGATGATCCACCGCTTGAGCGACTTCCGCCACCACCGCTAGTTCCCATGCTGCTACCACCTGATGATCCTCTGCTGAATCCACCGCTGTTAGATGATGGACGGCTAGATGATGATCCTCTGTCGAAGCTTCCGCTTGAACGAGATGGTGTCTGGCGAACAGAACCTTGGTTTCTGCTGCTCGGAGTTCTGCTGCTAGGTGTTCTATTGATCGTACCTTGAGAACGTGTCGCCGGGTTTCTCTCTACAGTTCCTTGCGATCTTGTACTCGGGTTTCTATAGATAGTACCTCTGTTACGATCTGATGAAGTTCTGTCGATCGTTCCTTGCGATCTTGATGTATTCGTTCTGCCCGATGATGTTCTATCGACAGTAGATCCACGATCCACGCGTCCTGAGTTACGGTCGCTGCCCGCTCTATTTACGGTGTTGCGCGTACTTGCTGCACGGCCGGTTACATAACGACCGCTTGCATCTCTAGTCACATATGAACGTCCTGAGTTGGCGCGCTGACGTGCTGCAACATCATTACGGTTCGATGCTACGCGACGGTTGCTATCGTAATAGTGGTTGTAATATCCACCTCCGTAGCCATAGCCATAGTATGGGTTGCCCCAGTGGCTGTAGTAGCTGTTATAACCCCAGTAACCACCGTAGTATGGCCATCCGCCATATCCGTAGCCGTAGTATGGACTACCCCAGCCCATGCTCCAGTAAGGACTTCCCCAGCCGAAGCCTATATTCCATCCCCATCCGGAGTTCCAGCCGAAGCCGAATCCGCTGTACCCGTACCATGGATCAAACCATGGGTCGTAGTACATCATTCCTGGCGAGTTATAGTAGAATCTGTTAATGCGGTTTGCATATTCCAAATCATTCAATGGCTCGTAGCCACCTTCTGCATAAGCTTCATCAGTATAGTCATCTGCATAGTATTCTGCATCTGTTGTAGTACCTTCTGCTGTCCCATCAGTATAATAATAGTCTGGGCTTTGGTATACTTGTCCCGCATCACGATTATTGTAGACATCGTCCCGGTATACGGTGCGGCTACTTGTAGAACAAGAGCTTATCAACGCTAGTAATCCTAGTGCTGCTCCTCCTAAAAATATCTTCTTGTTTTTCATGATGCTAAAACAGTTAAAATTCGATTTTACGTCTTTAATTATTATCTTAGACCCGGCATAACGCCTGGGGTTTAATCTGCCAATCAAATTTACAAATAATTTTTCGTAAAGGTATATCAACCCTTCTCTAGGGCTTGCAAACGCCCTTTTGTTTAGATAAAATAGTATTATAGAATGAGTAAAGGAATTACGAGCCGTAGCGAAGACTATTCGCAGTGGTACAATGATCTAGTCATTAAGGCAGATCTAGCAGAATACTCTGCTGTAAGGGGATGTATGGTTATAAAACCATACGGTTATGGAATTTGGGAAAGAATGCAAGCCATTCTTGACAAAAGATTTAAAGAAACCGGTCACTCGAATGCTTATTTCCCCCTTTTTATTCCTAAATCATTCTTCTCGAAAGAGGCTTCTCACGTGGAAGGTTTTGCCACTGAATGTGCTGTAGTAACGCACTACCGTTTAAAGAACGATGGCAATGGCAATATCGTTGTGGATGAAGAGGCGAAGTTGGAGGAAGAGCTAATCGTTCGTCCTACATCTGAAACCATCATCTGGAATACCTATCGTGGATGGATCGAATCATACCGTGACCTTCCTATATTAGTTAACCAATGGGCTAACGTTGTTCGCTGGGAAATGCGTACGCGTCTTTTCTTGAGAACTGCGGAGTTTCTTTGGCAAGAAGGCCACACGGCGCACGCAACCTCTGAAGAAGCAATCGCAGAAGCGGAACAAATGCTAGAAGTATATGCAGAATTTGCGGAGAAAATTCTAGCTGTACCGGTAGTACGAGGTCGTAAGACCGAAAACGAGCGCTTCGCAGGAGCGTTGGATACTTATTGTATCGAGGCTTTGATGCAAGATGGTAAAGCATTGCAAGCTGGTACATCGCACTTCTTAGGTCAGAACTTCGCGAAAGCATTTGATGTGAAGTTTACATCGAAAGAAGGAAAGTTGGAGCACGTATGGGCAACATCATGGGGTGTATCTACTCGTTTGATGGGAGCATTGATTATGGCGCATTCCGATGACCAAGGTTTAGTATTGCCTCCAAGATTGGCGCCAATACAAGTGGTAATCGTTCCTATCTATAAAACAGACGAGGAAAAAGCTAATTTGGATGCTTACGTCGATGGCTTGAGCACAGAGTTGAAGAACTTAGGTATATCGATCAAATATGACGACCGCGATACACAACGTCCGGGCTTTAAATTTGCAGAATGGGAACTGAAAGGTGTTCCATTGCGTGTTGCGATTGGCGCACGTGATATGCAAAACGGTACGGTGGAATTGGCGAGACGCGATACGCAGACAAAAGAAACAGTAGAACAAGCGGGGCTTGCAAATAGAATTCATAGTCTATTAGATGAGATCCAAGACAATATTTATCAGAAAGCGTTAAACTTCAGAGATTCACACATCACCGAAGTTAATTCCTATGATGAATTCAAGACTTTATTAGAAGAAAAAGGTGGATTCTTGAGCTGTCACTGGGACGGTACAGTGGAGACCGAAAAACGCGTAAAAGAAGAAACGAAAGCAACAATCCGTTGTATTCCTTTGGATGCGAAGGAAGAAGAAGGGGTTTGTATTTTTACAGGCAAGCCTTCAAAACAACGCGTGTTGTTTGCGAAAGCATACTAAAATATGAAGCACCTATTGATATTAGGTTGTGGCTGGGTAGGCGAGGAGCTTGCCAAGCTATACCAAAGCAAGGGGTGGCAAGTTTGGGCAACAACGACCCAGGAAGAAAAATACCATCGCCTCAAAAGCGATGGTATTTTTGCTTATGTCCACAACTTCGACCAAGAGAAGGAACTGGATCTTCCGCTGGAAGTACGCTTTGATGCGGTGGTCACTTCAGTCCCCGCAACAGCGAAGAATAGTCTGGAAGATTTGGGATTTCGTTTCTACCAGGTCTTTCGAACTCTTAGCGCAATAGCCTACGACAAACACTATTTCTTAAGCTCGGTAGGCGTCTATCCGGATATCGACGGAACTTTTGATGAAAGGTATAATGAAGAAGACAAGTTAACTCCGAAACTAAGGTTCGCCGAAAAACGCTTGCAAAGCCTGCCGGAAACAACTGTGTTTAGACTTGGAGGTCTATTCGGAAAGCAGCGGATTTTTGCTAAGTACTTTCAGAATAAAATCGTTACAACAGGTGACCAACCTGCCAACTTCATTCATTTGGACGATGTTTTAGGTCTAATCGATGGGGCAATAGAGCAAAAAATCCAAAACGGCATCTATAATCTGGTCTGTCCGGAACACCCTTTGAAAAAGGACGTGATCATGAAATCTGCTGAGAAATATATCTTATCGTATCCGGCAGGGTTTGAACCCAAGGATAGTTTTCAGAAGGTTGTCCTAGGAGAAGAACTTCCACTTTTGCTCAATTACACTTTTAAATACCCCTCTCCGCTAGATTTTTGATAACTTAGCGAGTACAAAACAAATTTATTATGGCTTACAAATTCGCAACAAAGGCAATCCATGCCGGACAACAAGCTGATCCGACGACGGGTGCCGTAATGACCCCTATATACCAAACATCAACCTATCAACAAAAAGCTCCCGGCGATCATAAAGGCTTTGAATACTCACGTGGAACTAACCCTACGCGTAAAGCTTTAGAGGACTGCATGGCAGCTTTGGAAAATGGAAATTTCGGTTTAGCTTTTTCTAGTGGAATGGCAGCGACAGACTGTGTTCTTCGATTGTTGAAACCTGGGGATGAGGTAGTAACGGGTGATGATCTTTATGGTGGTTCATACCGAATCTTTACCAAGGTTTATGAACCGATGGGCATTAAATTTACGTTTGTGGATACTTCGGATGTGGAGGCCGTGCGCGGAGCAATTACCGATAAAACGAAATTGATCTGGGTAGAAACGCCGACTAATCCAACGCTAAAGCTAGCAGATATCGCAGCGACTGCAGAGGTAGCAAAAGAAAATAAGGTGCTTTACGTTGTCGATAATACGTTCGCCTCTCCATACTTGCAAAATCCATTAAACTTAGGTGCGGATATCGTTATGCATTCCGTAACGAAATATTTAGGCGGGCACTCTGACGTCGTGATGGGGGCATTGTTGATGAACGATGAAGATTTATATAAACGTTTATGGTTTTATTATAATGCATGTGGCGGGACCCCAGGGCCACAAGATGCGTTCCTGGTGTTGCGAGGAATTAAAACGCTTCATTTGCGTATGAAAGCGCATTGTGAAAATGGCCGTAAAGTAGCCGAGTATCTGAAGGATCATCCGAAAGTAGAAAAGATTTATTGGCCGGGATTTACTGATCATCCAGGGCATGAGGTTGCGAAAAAGCAGATGCGTGATTTTGGAGGGATGGTATCTATCGTGTTGAAAGGTGCTGACCTGAACGAAACCTTCCGTATTGCCTCTCAATTTAAGGTGTTCACCTTGGCGGAGTCGCTAGGTGGAGTGGAGTCATTGATTAATCATCCAGCAACGATGACTCATGGCTCAATTCCGAAAGAAGCGCGCGAGAAAGTAGGCGTTGTTGACAACTTATTACGCTTATCTGTTGGGGTAGAGGATGCCGAAGATTTGATCGCTGATCTAGAACAAGCACTGTCACGTTAATTTATTGTAATTATTATTTTATTTAGCACATAGAACTTTGTACATTTGTGCAGCTTTAATAAGGATTTAACAATTATGGAAAATACAACTGTAGAAAGACCAGCAAAACATACGGATAATAATGCAAACCGTACAGAATATTATGTTTCTTTAACTATTGCCATCGTTATTGGTTTAATTGGCGTATTTATTCGTTTTGTACCTGATGTGATCACTTCTTTAGATCAATTAGCATCAGTATTCTCTTGGATTGCTAACATTTTAGTACTTGTTGCTTCTTTCTTAGCTTTTAAAGTAGTATTTGGTATCTTAGGATTCAGTAAAAAATAGTTTTTCAGAACTTTAAAATATTAAAAGTGTCTAGATGATTAATCTAGACGCTTTTTTTATGTTCATTCAAAATGTAAAGCCGATGGATATGCCGCTTCCTTAATTTATTTTTCATCCATTCGCTATGGAATAATAGGTCTTCTGCATCATAGAAGTATATAACACTTTGAATTATGAAGAATCTACTATTAATCGCGAGTGTTCTTCTTTCGTTTATAAGCTGCAAAGAAGAAACGGGAATTAGGCACAAAGCAACCGCTGTTTGGATGGGCGAATTAACGCAATTTGATTTGGAGTTTGAGCACGCTAAAATTATCGATGCCATCATTGAACCAGATTCCATTGAATTTGAGTTCATCAGAGAGGGAGTTTCACATGCATACATTGTCGACTCGCTCGAGGCTTATCATTTAGCGGAAGCTATAGATGAAAACAACGGTTTAATAATCGGAAATATCCTGCCACTTAGAAAAATAATCAGATTGATGGGCGCCGAAGAACAGGATTCGATCGGTATTGTTGTGCAAAGCGCTTTAGCCTCCACGACCCGCATGCCGCCATGGTTGAAGCAAAAGTACCCCATTATGCCAAAATTATCTGGGGACAGGAATCCAAAGCAATATCAAGGACGATACGAATTTAGTTTACCCATCTTAAACAAAAATAAAGACAGAGCGGTAGTCCGCTTAGATCAGCATTGCATTGATTGTGGAATGGGGTGGTTATTTCAACTCAGTAAAATAAACAATAAATGGATTGTAAGTGAGTTTCACCTTAATTGGATGCGCTAATAATTCAATAAATATACTAGCGGGATAGACAAGAGTCTAATATCTAATGTCTTAAATCTAAAAAAGCCGGCAATAATGCCGGCTTTCAGTGTCTAAAATCTGATATCTAATATCTAGTTCAAAATAGTCCATGTAGACCATGGAATTCTAGATAGGATAAACACCAAACCGATGATATAGAAAATCAGAACCGTTTGGTTCGCTTTCTTTTGATCAACGATTTTCTTAGCTTTTGAATATCCCATTGTAATCAATACAATTGCGATAATCATCATCAAAGGGTGTTCTAGAAAGTAAAGTCTAGAAAGGCTGTTTTTCATGTTCTCTCCTGAGAAACTCTGTAGGCCAAGCGGGGAAGTAAAATACAATACTGCACCGATAACCAGTTGTAGGTGGGCTGAGATAAGACCGATTAAAGCGATTTTACGGTTGTAAGCTTTGTTTCCAGCGTAGTTTACAAGTGTAATAACGATCGCAATGATCAGTGCTATCAATAGCACCACAGCTAGTGTTGAGTGTAAATGTTTCATTCCTGTAAGCATAGTGATAATTAATGATTTGCAAATATACTATTTTGAAAGACGTTTATCGCCTAATTCTTTAAACTCAGATTTAGCCTTAAAGTTTGGAAATGATTTCTCCATACTGAGCATATAGCCGACGTCAAAGAACAGCCGGGTATCGGCTAGTGGTCCTTCAAAGTTCCAGTGCTCATCCAATTCATCAGTGACCGCGTGATAACGCCCGGCTAATGCTTGCTGACGCTTGTTCAACGCAACAGTGTCTTGGTCTAAATAATCGCCTCCACTGCCCATATACAAACCAGGAACACCTACTTTGACAAAGTTGAAGTGGTCTGATCGGTAGAAGCCACCCGATGTCGGACTTCCCTCAGGCTGTAGTTCGCGATTGAACTTAGCACCAGATTTAATGGCATAATCTTCTAATTCTGTCTGCCCTGTACCTACAACCCGGAAGCCCTTCATGGCACCCACGGGGTTGAAGGAGTCCATATTCAGGTTAGCAACAGTTTTTGCTAAAGGATAGATAGGATGTTCCGCATAATATTGAGAACCTAACAGACCTTGTTCTTCCGCAGTAACCGCCAAGAAAACAATGCTGCGCTCCGGTTTTACCTTCGCAGCCTTGAAAGCCTTTGCAATCTCAAAGAGAGCAGCAACTCCCGTTGCGTTATCGATGGCTCCATTGAAGATCGAGTCGCCATCGACTGCTTCTCCTATACCGAGGTGATCCCAATGTGCAGAGTAGATAATCGTCTCGTCTGGGCGTTTGCTACCTTTGATTGTCGCGATGACGTTGTTAGATTTAGACTCCCGAAAGGTTGTTTTCAATGCCACAGAAGTCTTCACATTCATCGGGACAGCTTTAAATCCGGGCTTCTTCGCTTGTTCGATAATATTTGGATCTAAACCACCCAATTGAAATAACTTGTTCGCAGTTTCAGTCGTTACCCAGCCTTGGAAGTTCACTAGATTAGCGCCTTTATTCTCCGGTACTAAAGATAGTTGCGGGCCGGTCCAGCCGCTACGCACAACATTCCACCCGTATGATGCAGCTGCCGTTTCATGAATAATCAATACACCAGCTGCTCCTTGTCTGGAAGCCTCCTCAAATTTGTAAGTCCAACGACCATAATAGGTCATGGTATCGGCTTTGAATAATGTTTTATCATAGCGTCCCGGGTCAGAGACCATCACGACTACTGTTTTTCCTTTGACATCAAGCCCTTCATAATCATTCCATTTATATTCTGGAGCTACAATGCCAAAGCCGGCAAAAACAAGCTCTGTGTCTTTGATGTCTATATTGTTGGACATGCGCGGTGTGCCGACAACATAATCGTCCAGATAGTTAATGGAAAGATTGGAGTTTTTTCCTGTGAAAATTAGTTTAGGCGCTATAGGTTCTGATTTGATCTCCACCATAGGTACTTCTTGAAAATAAGAATTTCCATTTCCAGGTTCTAAACCTAATGCTTTGAATTGCTCTTCCAGATAGTTTACAGCGAGCGTGTCGCCCTTCGTGAAAGGCATACGCCCCATAAACTCGTCGGAAGCTAGCTTCTCTACATAGGCACGATATCCGGCTTCGGTGATCGCGTTGATAGCACCCGAATCTAAGACCGTCGGATCGTAGGATGATCCGGTATCTCCAGATTTACAGGATGCCAGTCCAAGTAAAAAGGCCGTTCCAATGAATAGTTTTGTTTTCATAATGAATGATATTGTTCTTGGTTTTACGATTGCTAATAAAGCTTATGCCTGTACGGGAGTCTCGATAGGGAATACCTCTGCTATCGGGTGGAATAAGTAGATGCGCTTGGTAGCTACTTCCATACATTTATATCGCTTTCTTAGTTTTTCTTGTTTCTGAAATACTCTGCCCGATTTAATGGAAAAATAACCGTCGAATTCTATAGATTCAATGGTGATGATTTCCGTTTGCTTCGTGTCATGCAGTCGTAGAACGCGGAAAAGATTTAAGTCTGTGCAGGACGAAGCGGCCGGGTTATTCATGTATTTTACCAAGGCATGTGTAACATCGACAGGAAAAATGTCGAGCCTTAAAAAAGGATCCATCAAAGCCTTGAAGTTTTGTTTCCATTCCGTACCATGCGGTTTTACCTTGTTCTTAAATTGTTGCCATGTTTTCAGATGAGCAAATTCATGAACAGTGGTAATCAGAAAAGAATATGGATTTAAATCATGGTTTACCGTAATCTGATGAGGTTCGTTGCGATGGGGAGAGCGGTAATCCCCAAGTTTTGATGCTCTGGATTTAGTCACCTTAAATCTACAGCCTGTATCATTTATCCATTGGGAGATGATAGGCGCGGCAGATAGGGGAATATACTTGCTTAATTGTTTGCTGAAATCCGGCATGTATACAAACATATTATATAATTGGCAGATTTCAGAATACAAAAACCAATATTTCGAGGAGGATTTAGAAATAACTATATTTGATATCTGAACATTGATCGGGCATGCTAAGTAAATTACAGATTAAAAACTATGCATTAATTGATGCATTAGATATAGAATTCGACAGGAAACTGAACATTATTACGGGCGAGACCGGGGCTGGTAAATCCATCATTATGGGGGCTTTGGGGTTGATACTTGGAAATCGCGCCGAGAGCAAGCATTTCTTTGATGAGTCTTCCAAATGTATTATCGAAGGTCATTTTGAAATTGCCCAGTACGACTTAAGCGATCTGTTCAATCAATTGGATCTAGACTATGAGGATACAACGATTATCCGTCGTGAACTGCATGCCGATGGAAAGTCCAGAGCTTTTGTCAATGATACGCCTGTAACTTTACAAACCTTAAAAACATTGGGCGAACGCCTGATTGATATTCACTCACAACATGCGACTTTGCAGATTAATACCGAGTCTTTCCAACTTTTGGTATTGGATACTGTTGCGCAGCAACAAGCATTGTTAAATGAGTACAAAACGACCTATCTGTCTTATAAGAAGTCCATAGCAAGCTTGCAGGCACTTGAGGAAGAATTAGCAAAATCGAGAGCGGAGTATGATTTTAATCAATTTGTATTCAACGAGTTGGAGCAAGCAAATCTTCAAGCTGACGAACAAGAAACTTTAGAAACGGAGCAAAATCAATTGGAAAATGCGGAAGAAATAAAACGGCATTTCCATGGAGCAGCAAATTTGATGCAATCTGAAGAGGTAAATGTTTTAGACGGCTTAAAGTCAGTGCTTTCCTTTGTGCAGAATGGAACAAAATATCTCCCTTCAGCAGAAGCATTACAGGAGCGTTTGCAAAGTTCATTGATTGAATTGAAAGATATCGCAGCCGAATTGGAGCAGGTAGCAGACGGGGTAACGATGGATGAAGAGCGATTGAACATTGTCAATGACCGACTTTCTGTTCTTTATTCATTGCAGAAGAAACATCGCGTCGACAAGATTCAGGATCTGTTGCAGCTTCAAGAAGAACTGGAACAGAAGCTTCAAGCGTCAGACTCGCAGGAGGAGCAGATTGAAGTCTTGAAAGTAACTATAGAAAAATTAAGAAGTAACTTAAAAGCATTAGCTGATCAGATCACCGCGAATAGAACGCAGGTAAAACAAACCATCGAACAAGAAGTGCAAGATGTGCTTTCGAAAGTCGGCATGCCGAATGCGCAGTTACAGATAGAATTAAAGAAAAAGGAAGACTTTAAATCCACTGGACAGGATGAAGTAGCCTTTTTATTCTCGGCTAATAAGGGACAAACTTTACAGCCTATTCATAAAGTAGCATCTGGAGGAGAGCTTTCGCGTGTTATGCTTGCTATCAAATCGCTCGTTGCAAAGTCTTCATCACTACCGACTATTATCTTTGATGAGATTGATACGGGTATCTCCGGCGAAGTTGCTTTACGAGTAGGGGAGATCATGGAGCAGCTTGCTGAACATATGCAAGTGATCAGTATTACGCACCTTCCGCAAATTGCGTCACAAGGAACTGCGCATTTTAAAGTGTATAAGGAAGATCTGGGTGAAAAGACGAAGTCCAATATTGTACTATTGAAGAAAGAAGAACGTGTCTTGGAAATAGCACAAATGCTGAGTGGAGCGAATCCTGAAGCAACGGCTATCAAGCATGCCGAAGAGATGTTGAAATAAAAAAAGGAGCTTTTAGCTCCTTTTTTTATTTCTGAATTGCTGATTAATCACCAATTTCTGCATCGCTAAGAACAATCTTAATTAGCATCCCTTCAGGAGCTTTAATGTTTGCCATAGCGCCTTTATATACGGCATAGATGTGAACAACACCTTTTCCATAACGTGCCGAGTAAGAATAGTTTCCAATCTCTGCAGGGATGTTTTCGTAATATTCTGGTGCACTATCTAAAGAGATAGAAACATCCACGTGACCATCTTGGAAATATCGATCATCCAATTCTGGCATATTAATGCTTGTAGCGTATTCCGTACCGTCACGATTCCAATCCGCTGAGGCCACATCGATAACATAACTTACCCCTGGTAAATAGTTGTTAGTGATATATTCTTTTGTACATCCAGTGAAACTTACTAGTGAAGCGGTTCCAATTGCAAATGCTAATAACAGTTTTTTCATGTTTGGTAAGATTATGTTGTTAAAAATATGTTTCTTGTAGATTAAGACAATTGAAAGACTCAATAGTTTAACAGAACTAAACAAAAATATTGCCATAAAAAAAGCGGTTGCTTAGCAACCGCCTTTTCATATATTAAATTTTCACAGAATTAATCCTTTTTTTTGTTGTCTTTTACGTCAGATGCGAGGTTAGAATCATCGCTCTCATCTTTACTTGCCGCAGCAACCTTGATCTCGCTCTTAGCCTCATCGAAGTCCACTAAGATGGCTTCACCAGACTTTAACTCGCCTTTCAGAATTTCCTCTGCAATCGGATCTTCTAAGTATTTTTGAATCGCACGCTTCAACGGACGAGCTCCAAAATTACTGTCATACCCTTTCTCAGCGATGTAATTCTTCGCTTTTTCTGTAAGAGTGATTTTGTGACCCAAACCTTCAATTCTAGTGAATAAAGATTTAAGTTCAATATCAATAATCTTAAAGATATGCTCTTTGTTCAACGAGTTGAATACAATCACATCATCAACACGGTTCAAGAACTCAGGAGCAAAAGCACGCTTCAACGCAGTTTCAATTACTCCACGAGAGTGTGAGTCTGCCTGATCTGCTTTCGCGGCAGTCGTGAATCCAACACCTTGTCCGAACTCTTTCAACTGGCGTGCACCAATATTCGAGGTCATGATGATGATCGTGTTTCTGAAGTCAACCTTACGGCCAAGACTGTCGGTCAACTGTCCTTCATCTAATACCTGTAATAATAAGTTGAACACATCAGGGTGAGCTTTTTCAATCTCATCTAATAAGACAACTGCATAAGGCTTACGGCGAACTTTCTCTGTCAACTGACCACCTTCTTCGTATCCCACATATCCTGGAGGAGCACCTACTAATCTAGATACCGCAAATTTCTCCATGTATTCACTCATGTCAATTTGAATCAATGCATCTTCAGAATCAAACATAAAGCGGGCGAGCTCTTTCGCTAATTCCGTTTTACCAACACCAGTCGGACCTAAGAAGATAAATGAACCTATCGGTTTCTTAGGATCTTTCAAGCCGGCACGCGTCCGCTGAATAGCTTTTACAAGCTTCTGAACAGCATCGTCCTGACCAATGATACGACCTTTCATCGATTCGCCCATATTCAATAGCTTTTGGCTATCCGATTGGCTAACGCGTTGAACAGGGATACCTGTCATCATCGACACAACTTCCGCAACATTATCTTCCGTAACAGTATAACGTGTAGTCTTCGTCTCAGCTTCCCAAACAGCCTTTTCTTTTTCAAGCTCTTCGATCAGCTTCTTCTCGGTATCACGTAATTTCGCTGCCTCTTCGTATTTCTGACTGCGAACAACTTTGTTTTTCTCAACCTTTACTTCTTCGATTTTCTCTTCAATATCAATGATGCTTTGCGGCACATGGATATTGTTCAAGTGAACTCGAGAACCCGATTCATCTAAAGCATCAATCGCTTTATCCGGTAGAAATCTATCGGTGATATAACGCGTTGTCAATGACACACAAGCCTCAATCGCTTCCGGAGTATAAGTTACATTGTGGTGCTCCTCATACTTGTCCTTGATGCGGTTCAAGATCTCAATCGTATCATCATAGGTAGTCGGTTCTACCGTTACTTTTTGGAATCGACGATCTAAAGCACCGTCTTTCTCAATATACTGACGGTATTCGTCTAATGTCGTTGCACCGATACATTGGATTTCTCCACGTGCTAAAGCTGGTTTGAACATATTAGACGCATCTAACGAACCTGAAGCACCACCTGCACCAACAATGGTGTGGATCTCATCAATGAATAAGATAACATCCGGAGATTTCTCCAATTCGTTCATTACCGCCTTCATACGCTCCTCGAATTGCCCACGGTATTTCGTGCCTGCTACTAATGACGCTAAGTCTAAAGTAACAACACGCTTATTGAACAATACACGTGAAACCTTACGTTGTATGATGCGTAATGCTAGTCCTTCTGCAATAGCAGATTTACCAACTCCCGGTTCTCCAATTAGAATAGGGTTGTTCTTCTTTCTACGTGATAAGATTTGCGACACGCGCTCAATCTCTTTCTCACGTCCTACAATAGGATCTAGCTTACCTTCTTCGGCAGCTTTTGTTAAGTCGCGTCCGAAGTTGTCCAATACCGGAGTTTTAGATTTGATATCAGAAACCTTCTTCGGAGCAGAGAATTGCGAATCATCTTCCGCATAATCATCATCGCCACTAGGAGGGGTACTCGATGCTTCATCCGTAATGCCAGAAGCATTTTGCTCAACCTCAGATTTGAAAGTATTATACGATACTTTGTACTGCTGCAAAATCTGCGAGGCGATGTTTTCTTCGTCGCGCAAAATCGCTAGTAACAGATGCTCGGTGCCAATAATATCACTCTTAAAAATCTTAGCTTCTAAATAAGTTATCTTTAAAACCTTTTCGGCTTGTTTTGTTAGGGGCATGTTGTTGTTCACTGGAGAACGCGAAACGGAAGAACCTTTCACAGCATCCTCCACAGACTGACGAACTGCCGCCATGTCTATTCCGATATTCTTCAATATCTTGATCGCAACCCCATCGCCCTCACGTATTAATCCGAGTAAAAGGTGCTCAGTCCCGATATAATCGTGACGCAAGCGTAATGCTTCCTCACGACTGTAGGAAATGACATCTTTTACGCGGGGTGAAAATTTTGCTTCCATTTAAATTACCTTTCTCAATTAGTGGATGTACCAAACATTATAAATGTAATAAAAATACATGGTACCGCCTTTTGTTATAGATATTATTTATCAACAATTAGACCATACCCGTAAAACTACCAATTTGTCAGTATTTCCATTATCTTTGTGTAAAAAGTTACATTTCTCTTATGTCTGACGAAAAAATCATTTTTTCGATGGCTGGTGTGAATAAAATACACCCACCATCCAAACAAGTTCTAAAAAATATCTATCTGTCTTTTTTCTATGGAGCTAAAATCGGTGTTATAGGTTTAAATGGTTCCGGAAAATCATCCTTATTGAAGATTATAGCAGGAATTGATAAATCGTATCAAGGTGAAGTCGTGTTCTCACCGGGATATTCCGTAGGATATCTTGCGCAAGAACCCGAACTGGACCTAACTAAGACCGTAAAGCAGGTGGTAGAAGAAGGCGTAGCAGAAACAACTGCAATCCTTCAGGAATACGAAGAAATCAACGAGAAATTCGGATTACCTGAGGTGTACGAGGATGCTGATGCTATGGATAAACTATTAGCGAGACAGGGTGAATTGCAGGATATTATTGATGCAACCAACGCTTGGGAGTTAGATGCAAAGCTAGAACGTGCAATGGATGCATTACGCTGTCCAGAGCCAGATGCGCTCATTGCCAATTTGTCAGGTGGAGAGCGAAGAAGGGTGGCATTGTGTCGATTATTATTGCAAGAACCAGATGTTTTATTGTTAGACGAACCGACCAACCACTTGGACGCCGAGTCTATTGATTGGTTGGAGCAACACTTGCAACAATACAAAGGAACGGTAATCGCTGTAACCCACGACCGTTATTTCCTTGACAATGTAGCGGGATGGATTTTAGAGCTTGATCGCGGAGAAGGTATTCCTTGGAAAGGTAATTATTCGTCGTGGTTGGATCAAAAGGCGAAGCGCTTAGCACAAGAAGAAAAACAAGAAACAAAACGTCAGAAAACCTTAGAACGCGAGTTAGAATGGGTTAAAATGGCTCCTAAAGCACGCCATGCCAAATCAAAAGCGCGTTTGCATAATTATGAAAAGTTAGCCTCAGAGGAAACGAAAGAACGCGAAGAGAAATTGGAGTTATTCATTCCACCGGGGCCAAGATTGGGGAATGTGGTAATCGAGGCCGACAATGTCTCTAAATCTTATGGAGATCGCATCTTGTTCGAAAACCTAAGTTTCTCTTTACCACCGGCAGGAATCGTCGGAATTATCGGACCTAACGGTGTTGGTAAAACAACTCTATTCCGACTAATTACCGGCCAAGAGCAGCCTGATTCAGGAACGTTTAAAGTTGGTGAAACTGTAGTATTAGGCTATGTAGACCAAATGCATGATGACCTGGATCCGAATAAAACTGTTTGGGAGAATATTACAGGGAGTAATGAAAATATCCTGTTAGGGAATAAACAAGTCAACTCTAGAGCCTATGTGTCGAAATTCAACTTCAACGGTGGTGATCAGCAAAAGAAAATATCCGTATTATCGGGAGGTGAGAGAAATCGTGTACATTTGGCAATAACATTGAAGAAAGGTTCAAACGTATTATTGCTGGATGAGCCAACCAACGATATTGACGTGAATACCTTACGTGCATTGGAAGAGGGATTAGACAACTTCGGCGGATGCGCTGTTGTTATTTCCCACGACCGTTGGTTCTTAAATAGAATTTGTACACATATTCTAGCGTTCGAAGGTGACTCGCAAGTTTACTTCTTCGAAGGTAACTATACGGAATATGAAGAAAATCGTAAAAAACGCTTAGGCGATGTCGCTCCAAAAAGAGTGAAATATAAAAAATTAGTAAAATAGTACAGTACCCTTGGATTCATCAAAACTACTCGAAGC
The DNA here is from genome assembly GCF_002455685.1 of Sphingobacterium sp. UBA6645. NCBI lineage: Bacteria > Pseudomonadati > Bacteroidota > Sphingobacteriia > Sphingobacteriales > Sphingobacteriaceae > Sphingobacterium > Sphingobacterium sp. UBA6645. The sequence goes on along the minus strand of NZ_DKLH01000077.1, from coordinate 2,500 downwards.
AATTATTGAAAATGCGATCGATGGCATCATTACTATCGATCCGCATGGCATTGTGGAGAGTATAAACCCTTCCGCATTAGTGCTATTCGGCTACCAAGCCGAAGAAGTGATTGGGAATAATATTTCCATGCTAATGCCCGAGCCTGATCGCTCGAATCATGATCGGTATATCTCCACCTATGAGGAAACCGGTCATAAAAAAATCATCGGAATCGGACGTGAAGTACGCGGTCTCAAAAAAGACGGCTCCACTTTCCCTTTCCGACTGTCGGTAAGTGAAGTGTTCTATAAAGACGGAAAAATCTTCACCGGCTTTGTTCATGATCTAACGAAAGAGAAACAAGCAGAAGACGAACTAAAGAAGCATGCTCTAGAACTCGAAACAAAAGTTAGAGAAAGAACGAAAGACCTGATAAAACTTGTTTCGGAACTCGAAAAAGCCAAAGCCGACGTCAGCGTCTCTTTGGAAAAAGAGAAGGAACTCAACCAACTGAAATCACGCTTCGTCTCGATGGCGTCGCACGAATTCAGAACACCATTGAGCTCCGTGCAACTGTCTGCATCTTTAATCGACCGCTATGTCGAGAAGTCCGAATATGGGCCAATTGAAAAGCATACTGCACGCATAAAAGGATCTGTTCAATTGTTGAATACCATCCTGAATGATTTCCTTTCCTTGGAAAAACTGGAAGCAGGTGTGGTAGTAGTGAATAAGGCGGAAACTAATATCGTTCAGCTAGGCGAAGAGATAGCCGAGGAGATGCAGCTGATTTGTAAGAAGAACCAGCACATTGTGTATCAACACACCGGCGAAGCTTCCAACTTCTATGTGGATCCCAATCTATTGAAAAATAGTATCATCAATCTGGTCTCCAACGCTATCAAATACTCTGGAGAGGATACCTTCATCGAATTCAGCACAGAAATCGATAAAGATAATCTTTTGGTAACCGTGAAAGATAATGGCATTGGAATCCCTGCCGAAGAGCAAGCAAATCTAACCGAACCGTTCTTTAGAGCAAATAATACAGGAAATATACCAGGTACCGGCTTGGGGCTAAACATTGTGAAGCGTTACGTAGGATTGATGGGAGGAGAGATGGATTATTGGTCCGAAGTAAACCAAGGTGCTATTTTTAAAATGAGTTTTACCCAACTATAATGGAAAAAAGAAAAATCTTAATCATCGAAGATAATAGTGATATCCGAGAGAGCACAGCAGAGATTTTAGAATTAACAGGCGAATATACTGTCATTGTCGCGGAGGAAGGAAAGACAGGAGTAGAGATGGCAATGAAACATCATCCTGACTTAATTCTATGCGATATTATGATGCCTGAACTGGATGGTTATGGCGTGTTGTACATGTTAGGAAAGCATGAGGAAACACAGCATATTCCATTCATTTTCCTAACGGCGAAAACTGAAAAAGCTGACGTCCGAAAAGCCATGGAGATGGGAGCAGACGATTACCTGACCAAGCCGTTCGACGATTTGGAACTATTAAACGCCATTGAAAGTCGATTCAAAAAACGCCAGCAGTTACAAGCGAAAGCAAGCCCGAGCATGGATAGCCTTCGTCTGGATGAATCAGAACAAGCTTATCTGTTGCAGGATTTAGCTAGTAACGGACGCGTAAAGTCGATCAAGAAAAAACAAACGATTTACGAAGCAGGTGATACTCCAGTATACGTCTATTACATCAAAAAAGGAAAAGTACGCAGTTTCCTAAATTACAAAGATGGTCGAGAGCTGTCGACCAATATTTATATCGAAGACCAATTCTTCGGCTTGGAATCTGTCCTGTTAAATATCAAATACGGAGATAATACAGCGACTTTGGAAGATGCTGAAATTGCTTTGATTCATAAGGACGCCTTCTTCGAATTGATGTACAAGAAGCCCGCAATCGCAACGAAGTTGATCAAATTGTTATCTCAAAATATTCGCGATAAGGAAGAACAGATGCTTGGCTTTGCATACGACTCCGTAAGGAAGCGTGTAGCGAATGCCTTAGTCAATGTGGCAGAGAAATCAGAAGCCGATATGGACGAGGTTACTATCAAAATATCACGTGACGATCTTGCTGCATTAGCAGGAACGGCAAACGAAACAATATCTAGAATGCTGGCTGATTTTAAAGACGAACGTCTACTAACAAAAGAGGGCAATGCAATCAAGATATTCTCGATTTCAAAGCTGAAGAACATCAAGCAATAATCACTCGGTTGGAGAATTGCAGCATTTCCTATTGTGCAGTTCCAAATTACCGGATAAAATACAAAGAGCCCTTTTGCGGGCTCTTTGTTTTGTGTGCCCAGCATGTGCAATAACTCTAGGGTGTAAGTCCCGAACACGCCTTTACAGTGGGAAGTGTTAGCTTAGGACAAGGGTGTCCACCGCGAGGTGGAATCTGAAGGAAGTCTGAGGCAAAACCTCGGTCCGACACACAGACACTACATACAAGGCCGCAAGTGTTGGGTGAGGCTGCAACACAAGC
>NZ_DKLH01000019.1:12810-33037 GCF_002455685.1 Sphingobacterium sp. UBA6645 | reverse complement strand
AAATAAAGGCGCCTAATCGGCGCCACACTCTTATATCTAAAATCTAATGTCTGAAATCTAATTCTTATACTAACTACTACTCAAAACCCTTTTAAACCCAATGTAAACCCAATACATAGCCCAATCAAAGCCGTTCCGAAAGGGCTATGATTGGGCTATGAAAAGGCTTCGATTAAAATTTGGAAGGATTAATTCTGCTTTTAGTCTTCATCTTTTTATTTTCAGATAATTTACTTAGCATTGTTTATGCTTAAACTCAGGAACTCACTTATAGTCTGTATTTTCAGTTTTGTATTCTTTGCGCATGCGCAAGATCAAACAGCGAAATTAGATTCGCTCATTGCGAGCTACTATCCTAATTCAGATGATCCGGGTATTGTTTTGTTAATCAGTGATGTAGGTAAAGGAGCGATTTACAGCAATGCGCAGGGTGTTGCCAAGTTAGATGACAGCAGTTCGTTAAGTTTAACGAGCAATTTTCGGATGGCTTCGGTAAGTAAGCAGTTTACGGCATACGCCATTTATCAGTTGTTTAAGGAAGGGAAGTTGAAACTAACAGACCCCATTGGTAAATTTCTTCCGAGTCTGAAGGGCGCGGCAGCGACAATTAAGATTTCGGAGCTTTTGAACCATACGTCAGGAATTAAGGATTACGAGAATATTATCCCAGAGCAGCAAAAAGAACAATTGTCGGATGCTGACGTGCTGCAATTGGTAAGTCCTTATACAGATGCATTTACCGAAGACAATAGACGTTTTAAGTATAGTAATACCGCTTATTGCTTATTGAGTTTGATTGTGGAGCGCGTGAGCGGACAGGTCTATACTGACTATATGAAAACGCAGGTATTCGATCCATTAGGGATGGTGCATACACAGATATTTGAGCAGGAGGCTAGAATTGCAAATCGAGCATTCGGATATACGCTGCGCGACAAGAACTTTGTCTTCGCAGATCAGAGCATCACGAGTGCCACAAAAGGCGATGGCGGTGTTTATTGCTCTGCCGTAGATTATCAAATATGGGCTACCCATGTGATGCAGTTGGCGATGTCTAACACGGATTATGGAAAGGATTTATTGCGACAAGAGACTGCATCAAACGTTTCTAAGGCTGTCGATTACAGTTTGGGATGGTTTGTCATAGAAAATAATGCAGGTCGAACCTGCTTATTACATTCTGGAGAAAGCACCGGCTTTCACAATATCGTGTTACTGATACCGGAGGAAGGAAAATCGATAAGCCTGTTTACGAATCGAGATGATATGCAGATCAGTTCCTTTTTTGATCAGGTCTTGAAAGTTCTGGATATTCAATTAAAAGGAATGAATGGTAAGGAGGTATTCCGTTGGCTCAGTGATGCTTACGCTGATAAGCATTAAGCCTTAATCGAACTCCTTAACGTTGGCAATCTTAAAGTTTTCCTGATCCTTCACTAAGGTGATTTCGCGATGATAGTCGGTATTATATTGGCAGTCGGAGATCAGCACTTTGTAAGTTGCTTCCTGTTCATTTCCCTTCATATAGTCGCAGGTCGAAAGGGTAATACTTCCCCAATCTTGTCCTGATATCAGAAATCCTGCGCCAATGCCGGCATACTTCGTGTCGAACTTACTGCCCCATTTCTTTTCGAACTCGGCTGCTGTCAAACTTCCATCAACGATTAGATCGACATTCGTCGCGTCGCTCTTATATTCGTAATATTCAGGCGTGGTAATAGCTTCCATATTTTCCCTGCCGTCGTTCGTAAAATTCTTTTCTACATTGGTCTTTAGCCAGGCGCAACCCTCATTTTTCCAAGACGTTGAAGCAGTATCCTGCACATGTGCAATGCTATCTGTTTGTTTATCAGAATTCATTTTGCTATTCGATTGGCAGGCAATGAATAGGAGTGACGCCGGTAGTAAGATCAGTAACCTCATATAGATAGAATTTATAAGCTAAAATAGCGATTTGCTATAGATTGTTTTCTTTTTATGTTTTTCTTATTGTGTTTGTCTTCAAAGGCAATCAACACCTTTCGTTTATCTTGTTGTCTTTTGGAAACGTGAAAGTTATTTTAATGGTATGGCGAAGCTAGTGAACTTTTTGAGGATGCTACTTCCAGCGGATGTGAATTCATAGGTGTCGTTGAAAGCGATTGTTTCCTTTCCATAGCTGAGGGTTCCCATCGCAGATGCAAATTTCCCGTGGGTTATGATCACCTGCAATTCGATTGCGGTGGCCTTTTGATAATTAAGAGTTCCTAAAAATGCGATGATTGCATCTCTGCCAACAATTTCTTTGTCGCCAACCATATTCCAAACGGCATCTTGGTGAACATATTCAGCTATTGCTTCTAAATCGGCATGTGCAAATGCCAAGTTGAAATCTCTTATAATACGTCGCTTAGGCGCATTATCGCAATCTTTAGGAACTGTAATTTTCATGAGTCTATTGTTTTTCTAAAATTTCTTTCAAGTTCGTTAACCCCGATTTAAAGTCATCATTCATATCAAAGAATAATGTCATGACGTTCCAGGGATAAGGCATTGATCCATCAATAACCCAAGAAACTTTGCTTTGATCCTGTCCTGCTTCCTCGACAAGCATATACGATTTATTGGCATCATCTGAGCCGTTAAAGAACAAATCCATGGCTACCTTTTTACCGTCCTCGATATGGGTTATGACTTGTTTTCCATCACCAACCTTTTTGCTTTCCCATGTGTAAATAAATCCGACGGTCCCGTCATTGCCTTCATAAGCCTGCGTGATATTCGGATCTTTTCGCGACCAGGCGTCAAATTTGTGCTGATTCTTAATGTACTTTACATAATCAAACACTTCTTGGCGCGGTTTGTTGATGACGATTTCACTTCCAGCGTGAAAATCTTTCGGTAGGATAAGGCCGAGTACGAGTACCAGCGCTACAATTCCTAGGATGATAAATAGGAAATACTTTAAAAATTTCATAATTAATTGTTTTGGTTTTAGTTTTTGGAGGCGGCCAGAAGGTCTAGCATCTTCTTTACGGTATTTACATTGCGTCCGGTCGCATTTATTTTTAGCTTCTTTTCAAAAAAGTTATTGCTCAGTTTCGCATTCGCTGCACCATCTGGCAGATAGAAATATACAACTTGATCATCGCAATGAAATTCTTCGGGAAGGTATTTTAGCGCATTGATTTCGTCGCGAAGTGATTTTTCGATAGGATCTGCGAGAAATGTTATAAATACTCGATTTCCGGGAAGGTCAGTTGCGAAGGGGCTGCTTTTTAGCGCATTTTTTAGCTGTTCTTCGGTTAAGACAAAGGTAGTAACATCATGGTTGAACTGCTTTTTGATTAAGCTAGCAACTTCTTTTTCCGTCGCTGCAGCGCTTAAAGGACTGTTCAAAATGATGTTACCACTCTGTATATAGGTTTGTACGTTTGTAAACGAAGCATTCGCCAAGACATCCTTCAATTCGGCCATTTTGATCAAGTTTTTCCCCGACACGTTGACTGCACGAAGAAAGATGACGAATGTGTTCATGTTACGTACGCTTTATTGTTTGACAAGCTCGACACGTCTGTTTTTTGCTTTGTTCTCGTCCGAGTCGTTTGCTACCAACGGACGTTCAGCACCATATCCAACCGCTTTCAACCGAGTTTTATCGATTCCGGCTTTCTCTAACGCCGACACGACAGACTTAGCTCTATCTTCAGAAAGCTTTTTGTTGTGTGCCGCATCACCTGTATTGTCGGTGTGCCCCTCAATAGTTAATTTCAGATCTGCTTCTGATTTGAGCACTTTCGCTATTTCGTCAACAACTTCAATCCCGTCGGCTTTTAAGCTTGCCTTATCTGTGTCGAAATTAATATACAAGATCGATTTACCTTTAGCAGCGATATCCTTAGCAATTGATTCGGAACTGATCTTTTGAATGGTCTGTACCAATGGCTTTTCCTGTAAGATCTGGATAGTCGTAGCGTCTGCTGATTTGTCCTCTAGTTGAATGTAAATATCTCCTTCCGCACGACGAATGATGTACGATTTAATGGAGTTGTTATAGACATCCATTGATCCATCTTCACCCTTGTATTTGGCCTTTTCGTCGTAGTGCTTTATTTGATCTGCAGAAAGCTTTCCCTCAAATAGTTTCACTCCTCCGGCTTTTAATATCGCTTCCTCATAGCTTTTGTTGAGGTAATGGTTTGTGATTTCCACTGTGGAGTTCTTTAGTGGATGTATGAATGAACGGTACACTTTCCCTTCTTTGGATTGTAAAGTACCGTCAGGCATAGCGATCAGCAGGGCATCGAAGGCTTTTACTTTCGGGTTGTTGATATACTCACTCCCTTCAGGAGCAGTAAAGAACGGGAAATCCCCAATATCGGCAGTTGATATTTGTATGTTAGTTATATCTAAGCTTTGGGTATTCGCAGTAGTATCAATGATTGTGTCCTGAATAACGATGGTCGTATCGCGATCATTCGTGTTTTCCTGACCTGAATTATTGCATGATGAAACCAATAGTGCGATGGCTAAGCTGGATAGCAAGTGTCTTTTCATAGTTTTAATTAGTGCTGTTGTTGTATAAATATAGCAAAAATTGGAGGAACTGTTCGTTGCTACTGATTTGAGAGAAAATGCTCTATGGTTGTTTTCTTATTTAGGAAGAAAGCGAATCCCAGAAACACTAATGCTGTTGGCTTAAAGTATATGACGGGTTCAGATTTTGGTTCATATCGTCATTGCTACTTTCAATCCTAACTCAAGCAGCCAATTCAAAGGTTCGGTTTATACCTACGGAATTAGTGGTTCACAGCCTCTAAATATCGAAAAGGAAGCAACCGATAAAGTTGTCGATCTTAAATGTGGTTATCTTCCATATTAGTCCAAATAATTATAATTACTTATAAAATTAGAAAGCCCATCAAGCAATACCGCTTGATGGGCTTTATTTTTAATAGTGATATCTTTAATTAGCATTCACTAACTCATCGATTACAATCTTCTTCATCTTCATCAATGCGGCACCTGCACTCGGGTTAGCTTCCAAAAGTTTGCTGATGTTTTCCGGAACGATCTGCCATGATATTCCAAAAGGATCTTTACACCAACCGCATTGGCTTTCTTTCCCATCCTTCGTAAAGGCGTTCCAGTAGTAATCGATCTCTTCCTGATCCTTGCAGGTTATAGTTATTGAAACAGCCTCATTGAACGTGAAGTCTTGCGGGTATCCACTATCCATAGCAGCAAGCGTCAACCCGTTGACAATAAATTGAGCGTGCATAATCTGTCCTCTTACCTCACCATCCGGATAGGGGTGAGCACCCTGTTGTTCGAAGTTTTTGAAGACATTTTTATAAAATGCTAACGCCTCAGCACATTTTCCTTGCTGCTCTCCACAGAACATCAAAGTTGGAATTACCGCCTGCCCATTCACATCTTCTAATTTACCAAGATATAACTGCCAGCCAATGCCGTATTTATCGGTTATCCAGCCGTAATACTCACTCCATGGATAAGAATCAAGCGCCATCAATACAGTGCCCCCCACGCTAAGGCGTCCCCAAATCCGATCAATAGTCTCACGATCCTGTAGAACATGCATAAAGGAAATTGCATTGTTGGGTTTAAAATGCGGTCCACCGTTAATTCCGATGAAGTCGATTCCCATAATGGCGCCTTCAACAACAATAGGGCTATTCTTGTAAACTGTGCTGTTTGGGAAAACTTCTGCGTAATATTCAAAAGCTTCCAACGCGTTATTGTCAAACCAAAGTGAAGGTATTAGCTGATTTTTCATGATCGCACTTTTAATTTTTCTATAAAATTGATTGAGTAGTATGATTTCTTGGAGAACCACGAGGTTTATTGTTTTATTGCTATTTTTCCAATAGGTAGGGAGGAAGTAATCGCTCTTAGGCTTTTTGTCTCAACAAAATAATGTTGCCTACAGGGTCTTTAATCCAATGCGCATTCGGGGGTAATTGTTCCAGACTGTCATCTTTCTCCACATTATTGGCTGAAAGATATTCCATCGCTGCCTGAATTGAATCGGTCTCCATCTCAAACCAAAGATCTTTTTGCGAAAGATTCTCTATTCCATCGATCCAAAGGATCATATCGTTAATTTTTACCTTGCAGGTTTTGGCAACCTGAGGATGGTTAAGTTCGACCTCCTCCACATCTAAAAGCAATATATCCCGGTAAAAATGTACCGTTTCATGATATTTCGCTAAAGACACTTTCATCGCCATATTCTTCCCCGGTTGAAACTGTGGCTGCTGCATCATTTTGTAGATTTAATAAGATTGAAAAATGCGATATCAATCTAAACGATATCGCACTTTTTATGATTTAATAGGTATTAGCCCATTTTCTTATTCCCTTCGAAATGGATCATCCAGTAAATACCGAATTTATCCTCGAAAGAAGAAAATTGCTCCGCAAAGAATGTTTCACCCAATTCCATCTCCATTACTTTAGCGTCTTTGGATAGCGCCTGATGTAGCGTTCTTGCTTCCTCAGCATCTTTTGCATCAAGCATAATATAAGTCGCATTCCCATTGTTAAGTTTCATTCCAAAACCTTCAACTACATCAGATCCCATCAGCATCGTCGTGTCGTTCAAAGCTAATGAAGTATGCATTACTTTTCCTTTTGCGCTTTCCGGAAGTTCCGGCGAACCTGGTTCCGAAGGCATATCGTCATAAAAGTACGTTCCTGTAACAGGAGAACTGAATACCTGCGAATAGAAATCAAACGCTTCTTTGCAGGTACCATCAAAATTTAAATAAGCATGAATCTTTGCCATAATCTTTCTTGTTAAGTGTTGTTAATATGTTTTAATTGATGTTTTTGTTGTTAAGTAGCGATATCTGGGTTCTCATCCAACCAGTCGATTAAATTTTGTTGTCCCATTTCATACCCTTCTTTGAAGCCCATATCTAGTATAGCGTGCAGGTCTTCGGAGCTTTTAAACGTAATAACGTTGGTTACTTCGGTTTGATCTCCCATGGAGGTAAACTTCGTTTCCCAGGTCGATGTAGGGTGTTCATTACTGATATTTCCATTCTCATCAGAGAACGCATCCAATACTTTATAGCTAATCTGTGGAGTAATCTGCTGATATTCGGCGACTGACCACATTTTGTCGCCTTCTGGCCCTACCATGGCATAAAGCCATTTGCCGCCTTCTTCAAACTCCTGCGACTTAGTTTCCGATTTCCATGGCTTAGGGGCCCACCATTGATCGAGTATTTTTGCATCAGTAAATGCGCGCCAAACAGTCTCTAATTTCGCAGGGTAGGTTCGCTTGATAAGCAAAGTGTTGTTAGCCTGATCAATATGGAACTGATAATCTTTTGAATTTTCCATAACATTTTAGTTTACGTGATTTTGAATGCTTTTATTTCAGATTATCTGATGCTCTCCAAGCATTCATTATCGATGTATAATCAATTAACAGAACTAAGTTAGAGAGGAAATATTCAAATCAACTTCGCCTATGACAAGTTTTTACTTTTTCGTACTTCGCATGGCTGGTATCTTCTTAATCGACTCATCGTCAAGTAGTTTTTGGTATTCATCACTTGCCGAATCAATAAGTTTCATTTTTCCTTCTTCATTAAAATAGATGCCCCAACCATAGGTTTTTGCCAATGGGCTCGTGCGTAAGCATGCTTGACCTTTGGAGAAAAAAGCATCCCGTTCTTTCTCACGTTCCGCAGCTACGATATCCTTCCGAATGGCATGCGTATTAAAAATTACCTCATCCGAATCCAAGGCTAATGGCTCAGCATTGATCATCTGAAAATGATAGTTCGCTACGGTAAGTTTGTCTGGATTTTCCTTAGGAATAGTACCTTGATCGACTTTACAGTCCTCCGCTACGGTAATCAGGCTGTTGTAGTAGTTCGTGCTATGCATCATGCTTTGAATAAGTTTATTGTTGATACTCAAATTTAGGAGTGGCTCATGACAACCATATGTCAACAGGAAAACCAGATTTAACTTTTTACTCGCTGGTATTTTTCACTGGTAAACTGAATGGAATCTTTCATCAGGTCTTCTAAGACATCCACGTCTATATTGCTCAGCTTTTTAACGTAAATACAGGCCTTACCCATCTTGTATTTTCCGAAAGATTTCAATAGCTCATCTTGACGTTTGCCACCAGTATAGACATACAAAGAAATGGCTGCTTTTCTCGGGGAAAAGCCTAACAATGGAGCATCTCCCTCATGCCTAGAATCATACTTATAATGATATTGACCAAAGCCAACGATCGTAGGCCCGAACATTTTGGCTTTCTCTCCGGTGGCTTTTTCCATTAGCGAAATCAGCGCATAGCTGTCTTTTCTCTTCTGTTCATTGTCAACACTTTCGATGAAAGACGCTACATCCTCGTCGGTAAAACTTGTCTTAAGAGTTGCCATACTAGCTTCGTTCGCAGATGTCTTTTAAAACTCTCATTGCATTAGGCCACATCGCGCCAAACATTTCCTCATATTCGTTATTGTCCACTTCCAGGGAACATAAAACTTCGGTTTGATTGCCTACGGCTTTAAAACGATAGATTTCTAACGAGTTTTTCCAAGGGTCCACATGTTCACCCTCATAAAGTTCTCCCTGATCTGATAGAATTCCGATATGCCGAATGATTACAATCTCACCCGGTATATTTGTTTCCACGCGAGCAATCATCCCCATATCCTTTTTATCCTCATCCGTTGATACAAAAAATATCTTCGATCCTGAACTCCAATCCCCCTGAAAAGTGGAGGTTGGTGAGAAGGGCTTTGTCCACTCCTCATAGCTCTTCTTAGAGAGCATTAGATTGTGCACCTTACTTGGCGATGCATCAATCGTTTCTTTGAAATATAATGTCTTCATGGTTTATTGCATTCTGCCGATGCCAAAAACGGCACCTGCGGGGTCTTCAACGATAATAAAATTGTACTTGCCGTCTTTTCCTTTATTCGAATGGATTAATTTGCCCCCTAACGCCAGCACCTTTTCTAATCGCTCGTTGACGTCTGGCGCATAGATATACATAATCCATTGCGAAGGGATAGCACTATTTACGCCTCGCTTATAACAAATTCCTCCTGCTACTTCATTGTCTTCTCGAAGCATCGCATAGTCATGGTATTCGCCGTTCTCATCTTGCATTTTTATCGGATGTTCCTTCCATCCAGCAACTTCTTTGTAGAACTCTTTGAGGCTATCTGCATGTTCAGACGTATAGTCCGCCCAAACAATTTGTCCCAGTCTGTATTCACTGTCTTTCATCGAAGTGTCTTTAATAAACTACTTTTCTACGTGATTTTTAAAACTATCCAGGATAGCTTGCCAGCCTTCTCTTTGCATTTCTTCAGGGTTCATATTCTCAGCGTCGAAATCAACACTGATAAGTGTATTATCGCCCTGCTCTGTAAACTTAAGGTCTGCGGTTCGCTCATCCGCCATCACATAGGAGATAGAATTTAAGGGCGTTACTTCGGTATAAGTTCCTTCAAAATCAAATTCGAAGCTGCCATCTTTCGCAGCCATTTTATTCTTGAATTTACCACCAACTCTTAAATCGTTTTCCGAAGATGGACAATGCCAATCCGGCGACGCCTGGTTCCACTGTTTAATGTCGTCAGGATTATTATATGCATCCCAAACTTGTTGAATAGGGGCATTGACCAAGGTTTCGATATGAATCTTTTTGCTGCTCATAATTTTTAGTTTTTGTTTATACGAAGTTATCGCTCTCTGCACGATATCCGCTTGCCCTATGACAAGAATATCATTTGCTATAATCGAGCTTTCATCTTTTTAGTTAGTGCTGCGAATTGCTCTTGCTAAATTGCAAAAAAGCAGGGCAGCTTGTATTACCTAAACGAATATTTTTAGATAATGATTTTGTTAATCATAAATTATTTCTTCATTTGTGTAGGAATACGCATGTCATAAAAAAGCCTAATAATATTACTTTATGGAAAACGCACTAACAGCAAAAGCCTCTATACAAATTCAAAAGCCTGCACACGAAGTCTTTGAAGCAATTGTAAAACCAGAGGGTATGAGTAAATATTTTATTGAAAGTTCGACCGGACCATTAGAAAATGGTAAGACAGTGACCTGGAAATTTCCAGAGTTTGAAGATACCTTTCCGGTAACAGCGAAGCATATCGAAAAGGATAGATATATATCCTTTGATTGGAGTGGCGGTGCGGAAGGTATGTTAGTAGAAATGCATCTTCAATCATTACCCGACGGGTCGACTGTTGTTCGCGTTGTAGAGGGTTCGATGAATAACGATGAAGAAGGAATTAAGCAGGCAATCGGACAATCAGAAGGTTGGGCGAATTTCCTAGCCTGTTTAAAGGCGAGTTTAGAATACGGAATAAACCTTCGTAAAGGTGCTTTCGACTTTATGCGCCCAGAATAATCCGATATCTTATGAGCAAGTCATTTTCAACTATCGAAGAGTATATACAATCAGTAGATGCCGATAAGCAGCCGCTGCTGAATGAATTACGACAGCTAATTTTGAAGCACGCACCTGAGGGGACTACCGAAACGATAAACTACGGTATGCCTACCTTTCGTTATAATGGCAATTTAATCCATTTTGCGCTATTCAAAAACCACTTAGGACTTTACCCAGGCACAGAAGCTATCGAAGAATTTTCCCCATTACTATCCGGCTATAAGACCTCCAAAGGGGCTGTACAACTGCCTCTAGATAAGCCATTACCCAATGATTTAATCAAAGTGATGGTAGATTTTAATGCAGAAAAACTGAAAGACAAAACTGCGCCGAATTGGCACAAGAACTACGAGCGGTGGGGAGAATGTATTGAATTAATGCATCAATTGATCGTGAAGACTACGGAACCTTTGCAAAAAGAATTTAAATGGGGAACCGATATCTACACCTTCCAAAAGAAAAATCTGATTGGTTGGGGCGGGTTCAAAGACTTTTTCTCCCTTTGGTTCTACAATGGTGTTTTCTTGGAGGACAAAGAAAAAGTATTGATCAATGCCTCTGAAGGTAAAACCAAGGCGCTCCGACAGTGGCGATTTACCGATGTGAAGGATATGGATGAGAAAAAAATCCTCGCTTATATCAACGAATCCATACAAACCATCAAAGACGGAAAAGAGATCAAGGCAGAGAAAAGCACTCCAAAAGCAATTGAAGGTCTATTAAAAGAAGCTTTGGAAAGCGACTCAGCTTTTGACCTAGCTTTCAAAAAGCTGACAACCGGCAAACAAAAGGAATACATCGAACATATCGATGAAGCCAAGCAAGAGAAAACCAAACTTGCTCGATTAGAAAAAATAAAACCCCTCATATTGGACGGAAAAGGCCTACACGACAAGTACAAAAAGTAGAGGGACTGACTGGGATTTGAAACAGGAAGGGGAGGATGAAAGGGTATTTTGTTTTGAACCAGGAAAGGAAGGATTTAAGGATTGGCGGGATCATTTTGAACAGGATAGGAAAGGGTTAAGGATCGACGTGTTGTCTTTGAACCAGGAAAGGAAGGATTTAAGGATTGGCGGGATCTTCCGCTATGGGTCTAAGTACTAAATACTTACTACTAACTACTATTTCTGAACCAGGAAAGGAAGGATGCAAGGATGGGCAGGATCCTGTTTCTCCTAAAATCCTTTTTTTCCTGGTTCAAGACGCCCGTTCAACATCTTAAGTCTTTTATCTTATGGCTAATTTCTGCCTCGAGTGGAACCTAGAGCAACTTCTACTATTACAATAATCACATCCCTTTCATAACCAAATCATAGCCCATCGGAAGCGGCTTTGATACGGTTATTAAAGGGGAGTGAAAGGGTTATGAAAGGGCTTTAAGCAAAAGAAGGTCAGTCGCGCTACTAACGAAAATATACCCGATCCTGCCAATCCTTGTATCCTTCCTTTCCTGGTTCAAGACAAATGTCCTTAACTCCCTTCTTTCAATACAAAACATCCTGCCAATTTAAACGCTTCTTTCCAACTCAAAACATCCTGCCAATCCTTGTATCCTTCCTTTCCTGGTTCAAGACAAATGTCCTTAACTCCCTTCTTTCAATACAAAACATCCTGCCAATTTAAACGCTTTTTTCCAACTCAAAACATCCTGCCGATCCTTGTATCCTTCCTTTCCTGGTTCAAATCACTATTCAATAGCGCCAACAAAAAATGTTTCAAACTGTTGTTTATATAGACAGTTCAAGATTTTTATGCAAAGAAGAACATTTATTCAACAGGGTAGTTTGCTAGCGATGTCGTTGGCGACTATGGGCAGAGCGAGTGCCTTTGCTGATATCTATGAACAAAATCAACATAATCAAAAAGAAAAGTTCATGGGAAAATTCAGACCGAAAGATAAGATTGGAATGGGCGGTGTCGCTATTGGCAATGGGTTTCAGGAGAATCCAGATATTGAATGTTTGGAAAGTATGAGCGCAGCATGGGATGCTGGTGTTCGCTATTTCGATACATCACCATGGTATGGCTTGGGAATCAGCGAGCGCAGGATGGGTATGTTCTTAAAAGACAAGCCTAAGGAAGATTATATCGTCTCGACTAAGATAGGGCGGATATTAAAACCCCATGATAACTTTAAACAAGAGGGGTTGATGTGGAATGGCCGTATGAATTTTGATTATACCTACGATTATTCGGCAGAAGGCACCCGTAAAAGTGTTGAGGATAGCCTGCAGAGGTTAGGCCTTCCTGCCATCGATATTGTATTCATACATGACTTATCTCCCGACAATGCGGATATGGGTGATGATTGGGTAAAATATTATGACATCGCGAAGGAGGGAGCAATGAGAGAACTGACCAAAATGCGAGAGGAGGGGCTGATAAAAGCTTGGGGATTCGGTGTTAATACTATCGAGCCCATACTTCGGGCCATCGACGATTCGGACCCGGATATTTTTCTCTCGGCATGCCAATATTCTTTGATCCATCATATCGACGATTTGGATAAGGTTTTTCCGAAGGTAGCCGAACGAAATATGTCCATTGTCGTTGGAGCTCCTTTGTGTGCAGGATTTTTAGCAGGGAAAAACCGCTACCTCTATGGCAAAGAGATTCCGGAGTTTGCTGCGAAAAAATTAGAACGATTGAAAACCGTTGCTCAACGCCATGAGGTAGATCTATTAGCGGCTTCGCTGCAATTTTCCGCCGCTCCGGATGTGGTTTCTGCGGTAATCCCTGGAGCACATACGGTAGAGCAAGTTCAGGAGAATGTGGCTGCTTTTAAGAAGGAGATCCCTAAAGCATTCTGGGATGACCTGAAAAAAGAAAATCTTATTGCTGCGCATGCTCCGGTTCCAAAAGCGTAACTTAGGATTATGAACCAAACAGAACGAATCGGATTTATTGGATTAGGAAACATGGGCCATCCCATGGCTAAGAACCTAGAAAATGCAGGGTTCCCATTATCAGTTTATAACAGGAGCCCAGAGAAAGCAGCCGACTTTGCTGCTAAATCGCAGGTATGCACAGATATCCCGCGACTCGTGTCAGAAAGTGATATTATTTTCACGATGCTGAGCAATGATGATGCGGTGCATGCGGTTTATGAAACGGTATTACAACTGCCTATTGAAGGGAAGCTTTTTGTCGATATGAGTACCATCTCTCAGGAATGCTCGACGGAGGTTGCGAAATTGCTTGCTGGCAGCGGAGCAGGCTTTGTTGATGCGCCGGTAGCGGGCAGTACTCAACCGGCGAAAGATGGAACATTGATATTTATGGTGGGTAGTGCCAACGGATATCTATTGAAGGTGAAACCATACCTAGACGTCATGGGCAGAGAAACGCTCCACCTAGGCGATAATGGGAAAGGTATTGCAGCTAAGCTTTGCATCAACTATTATCTATCGATTTTGTATCAGGGTATGGCAGAAACCGTGCTTTTTGCAGAGAAGATGGGAATTGCAGCGGACGACATGATGCGAATAATAAATGAAAGTGCGAGCGGGAGTGGTGCCAGCCGAGTTAAAACACCATTGCTGGTAAACAATGAATTTCCGGCGGCATTCGCCTTAGACTTTATGTTGAAGGACGTGAAATTAGCGGTCAATGCGGGCGCAGACTATCCGATGACCGATACCCTAATGAAAACATATCAAGGAGCGCATGATAAAGGTTTTGGGGAACAGGATGTCATGGCGGTAATCGAGTATTTGCGGAAACAGAATAATTAAGGAAAAGATCTAAAGCTAATAAAGCATGCGATATATAGGCTATTGTTTGACATTAATATGCTGCCTGAACTTCACGTGGCTTGCTGCTCAAGAGCATCGAAAGGTATTGGATATCCGATTGAGCAACTATGAATATCCCTATCCGGTTAAAGAGTTGTTGATCTCTTCGCAACAGCAGGAACTCCCAATGGCTTACATGGATGTGCCGCCAGAGGGAAACTCCAAAGGTAAAATTGTAGTACTTCTACACGGGAAGAACTTTAATGCTGCTTACTGGAAGACAACGATTAAAGCTTTGACCGAGGATGGATACCGCGTAATTGCTCCCGATCAAATCGGTTTCGGAAAGTCTGCAAAGCCTGAACGTTATCAATTTACTTTTCAACAGCTCGCAGAAAATACGAAGGCCTTGCTGGATCATCTTAAAATAGAAAAAGTATCCCTTTTAGGACATTCGATGGGTGGAATGCTGGCTACTCGATTCGCGTTAATGTATCCTGATTTGGTGGAAAAGCTCATCTTGGAAAACCCAATCGGCCTAGAAGATTGGAAACTTTATGCACCATATACGTCAATTGACAAGCATTATGCGGCAGAACTTAAGGTGACTTATGAAACTGTTAAAGATTATCAGCTAGGTTTTTACTACGATAATAAATGGAAAGAGAGCTACGATGAATGGGTTTACTTATTGACGGGCTGGGTAAAGCATCCCGACTATCCTCGCGTTGCCTATAATAATGCACAAACGGCTGATATGATCTTTACACAACCTGTTGTTTATGAATTTGATCGGTTAGAGGTTCCAACTTTATTGATCATCGGGACGCGAGATAGAACTGCTATTGGGAAAAACTTAGTTAAAGATGAAAAAATAAAAGCTTCCCTAGGGCAATATCAAATCTTAGGCAAAATGACACAATCGAAAATAAAAGGATCCGTACTTGTGGAATTGAAAAATGTAGGGCACTTACCGCACATCGAAGTCTTCGATCGGTTTATTGAGCCGTTAAAAATGTTTCTAAAAAAGTAGTAATGAATTAAATACGCTAAAAACAGTATATATGAAGTACGCAACGATATTATGTTTATTCGGCATGCTAAGCAGCATGGGCGGAAATGCGCAGGAACTGAAATCCGTGGATTACAAAGATGGCGAACAGAAGCTGAAGGGGATGGTTACTTCCAACGCAGGCAGTACGAAACCTGGAGTACTGATCCTACCCGCTTGGAAGGGCATCGACCAGGAAGCGAAGACAGCGGCGCTTGACTTGGAAAAGCAGGGCTATATAGCCTTTATTGCCGATATATATGGAGTAGGGAATACACCTGCGGACAATCAGGCGGCGTCGGGTTTATCATCAAAGTACAAAAATGATTTTAAGCTTTACCAAAGTCGCATTCAAGCAGCACTGACGGAAATGAAGAAGCAAGGAGCCGACAAGATAGCCGTTATTGGTTATTGTTTTGGTGGTACGGGTGCATTGGAAGCTGCACGAGGGGGACTGCCGGTAGAAGGCGTGGTCTGCATACATGGTGGGCTAGCGAAAGCCGCGGATCGACCTAATGAAGCGATAAAGGCCAAAGTACTTGTAGAACATCCTGCAGATGATGCAAGTGTTAAAAAAGAGGACATTGAACAGCTCGTAAATGAAATGAACGAGGGGAAAGCAGATTGGCAAATCATTACTTACGCCAATTCAAAGCATACCTTCACAAATCCAGAGTCTCCAGATTATAACGAGATTATGGCAAAAAGAGCGTGGAACCATACCCTGTTATTTTTGCAGGAGTTGTTAAAGTAATCATTTCAATAAAATTATCTTCCTTTTGGTTTAAGCTCCTTCTTTATCAAGATATACCAAAAGGAAGTTCCTAACCAACTGTAAAATAACAACCAGTCGCAGGTTAGCTCAAGATTATACTTCTTTGAAATAATAAGACAGAAGATGAAGAAAAGCCAAAATAATACACAAAGGAATAGGAGTATCTTCATAATATATTGATTTGTAGTGTAATACGGTAAGTTAATTTAAAGGTAAATAATAAATCATAAAAGTGAAAATTATATTTAAATAATTTTCATTCTCTTTTTGTTTTAATTTATTGTAAACCAATTTACATTTGTCACTTTAAATTGTGATGTAATTCATGTTAATTCTTTGTATAGTCATTAGTGCTTCATGAAATAATCTCTATATTGTTCAAAAATTAATCTATTGTTTGAAATCTTCCTAAAAGCAGTACCTCATGGATACTAGAAGAGACTTTTTAAGAAAAGCTTCCTTATTAGCTGGCGCAACAGCTGCGACACAGTTTATGCCTGATTCTATTCAACGCGCTTTGGCGATTGATGCGCCTGCGGGTTCAACATATCTAGATGCCGAGCACGTCGTTTTCTTGATGCAAGAAAACCGTTCTTTCGACCATAGCTACGGAACACTAAAGGGTGTTCGTGGATTTAACGATCCACGTACTATTACCAATCAGGGTTTACCGATATGGCTTCAAAAAAATGCACAGGGAAAATATTACACGCCGTTTCATTTGGACATCGAAAAGACCAAATCTACATGGATGGGTTCCCTTCCGCATGGTTGGCGCGATATGGTCTACGCTCGAAACAATGGGAAGATGAATACCTGGTTGGAGGCAAAAAAGGCGGGTAATCCGAATTATCAGCATATGCCATTGACCTTGGGGTATTACAATCGTCAGGATTTGCCGTTTTACTATGCTTTTGCGGATGCATTTACGGTTTGCGATCAGCATTTCTGTTCTTCTTTGACCGGTACTAGCGCTAATCGCTCGTATTTTTGGTCTGGCACAGTACGCGAGGAGCCTCGCAATCCAGAGTCAACGGCACATGTGGACAACGGACAAATCAACTATCGCGATGTATCTTGGAAGACGTATCCTGAACGCTTGCAAGAGGCTGGGATCGATTGGCGTGTTTATCAGAATGAGCTTAGTGTCCCTGTAGGATTTGAGGGCGAAGAGGAAGATTGGCTAGCCAATTTTACAGACAATAACTTGGAATTCCATAAGCAATACCAGGTGAAGTTCCATCCGGCATATTATGAGTATATAAAGAAAGAGATTCCTAAAATCGAACATCAAGTGATGACGAGCCGCTTTGCGAGCGAGGAGGCTTACAAAAAAGTGGTGAATCGATTAGAAGGCTATAAAAGAGATGTAGAGCGCTATTCTCCAGCCAATTTTGCAAAGTTGACTAAACAGGAACAGGAGATTCATAAGCGCGCTTTCACCACGAATACGAGCGATCCAGACTATCATAGCTTAGCAGATATTACGTATTCGGACAGTGGAACGGAAAGGACTGTGAAAGTCCCTAAAGGAGATCTATTCTATCAATTCCGCAAAGACGTGGAAGAGAACAAACTACCTACGGTCTCCTGGCTCGTGGCACCATGTCGTTTTTCGGATCATCCGGGCTCGCCATGGTTTGGCGCATGGTATGTTTCTGAGACCTTGGATATCTTGACTAAAAATCCTGAGGTATGGAAAAAAACAATATTCATCTTGACGTATGATGAAAATGATGGTTATTTCGACCATATACCACCATTTGTTCCTGCCTTACATACACGACCGGAAACGGGTGCTGTGCCTAAAGGAATGGAAACGGCAGATGAATTCGTCACGAATGAACAAGAGAAGAAAAGATCAGGGAATAACGAAAGTACACTTGATTCACCAATCGGATTAGGTTTCCGAGTGCCCTTAGTGATTGCTTCTCCATGGAGCAAAGGCGGTTGGGTGAATTCTGAAGTATGCGACCATACCTCGACTTTACAATTCTTAGAACATTTTATTCAGAAGAAGACCGGTAAGAAGGTTTTGGAATCGAATATCAGCGCGTGGCGACGCTTGGTCTGTGGCGATTTGACTTCAGTCTTCCGCAAACCGGAAGATTCGAATCGTCCTACCATCGATTTTGTTGATCGCGATGCGGAAGTTAGCCGAATCTATAAGGCACAGGCGAAGGGCTTGCCGGAAGATTTCGATGTACTGGACAGCCTAGAAGACGCGAAAGCCATTTCCTTCAAAAAGGGAAATAATGGTTTGCAGTTAGCTGAACCTGGAACCAAACAGGCTTGTGCTATTCCGTACGACATAGATGTGAACTTCGCTGTGGATAAGGCTAATCAAATATTTACACTAATCTTTCAAGTGGCTGGTCAGTTGCCTGCGCATAAGGTTGTTGGTGTTCCATTTTTTGCGAAATCGGCAGTGCCTTTTGGGGAGCGATCCGAACTTGATCGAGTATTCAATTTTGCGGTCAAACCGAATGAGTCGATTCATTATAAGTGGTCTTTTGATAAGTTTGTGGGTGATAAAATTGATATAGAAGTCTATGGGCCAAACGGCTTTTATCGCCGTTTCGCATTTAGCAAAAAGAATATACCTTCTGCAGTGACTGTAATTGCTGCGGATCATATGCGCGGACTGCAATTAAAGACTAGCCCCTCAGCTATAGGTTTGTCTATTGAACATATTGCGTATGGACATGCTTCGAGACAAGTTACCAAAGGAAAAACTTCAGGGCATACTTGGAATCTTGCACGTTCTTCCGGCTGGTATCACATGGAAGTGACGAGCAAAGAGGATGGACAGCTTTTATTGATCTATGCTGGCCACCAGGAAAATGGAAAGCCAAGCATGACCGATCCGGTTATGGGAGCTAAATAAGTATAGGATTTAACGAACAAATAAATAAACAGAGCCCTCTAATCAAAAGGGCTCTGTTATTATAGTCTTTTTCTATGTAAAGGCTTCTCTCTAATCCGTTTTTTTGAAATAAGTCGGTACGGTCAATTTATTCGCTATGATCTTAGGTAGGCTTCTTGAAAATAAACTTCGGAAAAAGCTCTTACGAGTGTAAGAGACGAGTAGCACATCTATATTTTCATCTTCAACCAATCGTTCAACTGCATATGTGATCGGCTCCCTGACGTCCAGGCGGTTGACCATCTCGTAGTCATGATAAGTTACTTCATCGCTTCCCAATTCTTTCATCACCTTCTTTTGCCAGAAAAGCACATCCTCGGAGCTTGGTTTTTTCGCTGCCTCGTTGACATGTAGCAACGATATTTTCAGACTTAGACCAGTTCGTGCTACAAACTCGCTCAATATTTCTATATCATGATCCTTGAAGTTTGTTAATACGCCTATTTTTTCAAACTTAAAGTCTCCAAAGTTTTCCGGTACGGCGAGCACCCCAATCGGAGAATGGCGGATGAGCTCGTAGGTATTGCTGCCAATGGCGACATTGACCAAACCGCTAGCACCTTTGGTAC
Organism: Sphingobacterium sp. UBA6645; assembly: GCF_002455685.1. NCBI lineage: Bacteria > Pseudomonadati > Bacteroidota > Sphingobacteriia > Sphingobacteriales > Sphingobacteriaceae > Sphingobacterium > Sphingobacterium sp. UBA6645. The sequence continues at coordinate 13,523 of NZ_DKLH01000019.1, read as the reverse complement.
CCATTACGATAAACTTTACCGGATTTTCATCAATTAGATTTAGAATAATATCATTCAGGTTGCCTTCCATACAGGCTGCTGTGCTATCAATACTTGGATAGGCCGTTTTAAAACGATTGTAGAAGATTTCCATGTCGTCCTCAGCGGCATTCGTATTATGTCGACTAACTTCATCTTTAAACTCTTGCGTGGCAAGCAATCGCGAGAATGTTTGATAGACGTGGAGTATCTGAACACTCCAATCATATTTCTTTGCTAATTCTGCAGCGTACTGGGCAGCAACCCATGCGTTCTCTGAAAAATCGGTAGGGACGAGCAAGGCATGTTTCATGATGAGGAAATTAAAAAGGTTATTAACCAAATATACCCAAAACGTTGTCGGGAAGCAAATAAACAGAATCGGAAATGTCGTGATATTGCCACTTAAAATGCATTCCTGTTAAAAATTGTTAAGGTGAAGGTTTAAAAATACGATAGGATAGATAGATCCGTTATTATTGTAGCAAAAGCGCACAGCGTAGAGTAAAAAGAGTAAATAATTTCATAATTAGGTTAATAATTGGTTTGTTAAAAATCCTGAGGCCCCCAACCTCAGGATTTTTTTATGTGCGAAGATTATATCAAATATGCTATTATAACATACGTCTAAAATCTAACGTCTCATGTCTAATATCTAATGTCTAAAATCCACAAGCCGCCATAGGTCTAACTAC
>NZ_DKLH01000019.1:0-12714 GCF_002455685.1 Sphingobacterium sp. UBA6645 | reverse complement strand
CCGCCATAGGTCTAACTACTAACTACTACTTCAGCATCATAGCCTCCTTATGGTTCAGCACCTGCTGATAAGTAGGGTCACCATGAACGAATAGGCTTTCATGGAAAGGCGCAGGAATCAAAACCTTCGCTTCGAATTTATCTAGGGGGATAAAGAACAGCACGCCGTGTGAAACCGATTTGTCATCGATAATTTGGGTGTATTTGCTGGCTTTTTCTCCCAGTTTTTTCTCTTTTTCTAGTTTTTTAATCAGAAGCTGCATATCTTATTTTTCCTCATGGAACACTAAAATAGGAACTTTGGAGTGAAATGCTAGATTATTGCTGATGCTGTTGTTGAACATACGATCGAAAAAGCCCCTATTGCGTTTCACAACAGCCAGGATATCAATATTGTTTTCCAACAGATAGGTTGTTATGGTATTTTCTATACTTTCTACCTCATCGAGGAGCACATAGTTGATGTCTTCGTTAGGAAACTCATGTCGCCAGTTCTCGGTTTGCAGCATGACATCGCCGACTTTCGAGTCGTGAAGGATATTTAAGCAATCGAGTCTCGCGTTGACAGCCTTCGCCATAATGATAGCTTCACGGAGTGCCGGTTTATCTTTTTCGCGGAAGAGCGTAGTGAATACCACACGATTGATGCCTTGATATTTGGCATGTGGTGGAACCGCTAATACCGGATTCTGAATGTTTTTGATAACATTGACAGTATTCGATCCGATGATTTTGGATAGGAAGCCGCTTTCTCCATGGGTGCCCATCACGACAAGATGAATTTTCTCGCGCTCCACGATCTTCTTCACCACGGAGGACACAGGGCCTTCTTCAAAGAGAAAAACAAGCTCTACGTCGGAAGCACCTTCGGACTCAGCAATCGTGCGCATGCCTTGGGTTTTCTTTTTATACGTTTCGAATTGGTTGAGTTCGATGGTTTGATAAACCTCGCCAATTAACTCGGGCTGACCGGCGTGAGTAGCGGATAATACGGGTTCTACATAAGTGTACAACACATATATCTTGGCATCAATCGACTTAGCGATGTGCAAAGCATAGACAAATGCATTTGTTGCAATGTCTGAAAAATCGGTAGGGAATAATATGGCTCTCATGGTCTTTCTTTTTTGCGTCACTTAAATTTACCAAATATTACGCAGAATGATAATGATAGTAGTCATTATTTCAGTATATCCTGTAGCATTTCATCAAGTTTTTACGTACTGATAATAAAATAAGTAATTTTGAGGTAGTATTATGGAATAAGGCTAATTAAACGATTTTAGGAAGAGAAGAAATTATGTCAGTATTGGAGCTTAGATAACCAGTGGGAATTTTAAATAAATACCTTGGAAATGGCACCCCATTGAACCTTAGAGTTGCTTTGGATAAGTGTGCTGTGTCTAACTCGGAGAAGGGTAAAGCCTTCTTGTACAAAAAATATTATGGCTACGTGATGGCTATTGTATTTCGTTACATGAAGCATGAGATGGAAGCAGAGGAGCTGACGAACGAATGTTTTGTGAAGATATTTACTAAAATTGAGAGCTTTAGCATACATGAGGATGATACCGTCTTGGAGAAAACTTTTAAAGCTTGGATAGGACGTATCGCTGTAAATACCTCTATTGATGCACTTCGCGTTCGTAAGCAGATGTATATGCTGGACGATCTGAACGGTAGTGACACCCTACATTTTGCAGTTGAGGCAGACAGCCGTTTAGAGTATAATGATATTATCGCCCTAATTCGTGAACTGCCGGATATCCAACGCACGATATTCAATATGTATGAAATCGAAGGCTACTCACATGATGAGATCGCTCGAGAATTAAGCATACCAGAGAGCACATCAAGAACTTATTTGACAAGAGCAAAGCAAAAGCTTAGAAAGCTGTATGCTACGCGTATTGATTTAGAAAGAATACAATCCTGATTCGTAGAGAAAAATGGAAAGCAACAAAAATAAAGACATTATTGATCACATTGTTAGGTCATTAAAGGATAAGGAGGAGCTACCTTATCGCGAAGGTGCTTGGGAGAAATTCCAGAGCGCCCAATTTGCACCTAAGCGTACGAAGGCTGCCTATTATTATTGGGCGGCTAGTGCGGCTGCGGCCCTTTTAATTGCATTTTTTGCAGTAAATAATTGGTCGGAAGCACCTGTTGGTGATAATACGCTTACAGCGAATAACTCAAATCCGACGGAACAAACGACGGTTGTACCGCAATTAGAGGATTCGCCGCTTGAAACACCGAATGATTTGCCATCTGCAAGCTCCCTTAGCTCAGGAGTGACGTCAGGATTGCTTGCTAATCAAACCGCATGGCAGCAAATGAGTTCGACTAATACGAATACAAATGAGCATGCTGTTGGAGAGTTACAGTTAGGTGATTTGCAAGCTGCGCATGTTGCTTTTGCACCGCAAATGATGAATATTCCTACCTTAAAGGCAGAAGGTGTTCAGATTAGGAATGTAGTGAACTTATCGAATGCTAAGCCCGTTCGTTCGGGTAATAGTGGGCATGTCATGGCTTATCAAGGAGATCAGTTTGCTATGCAAGCGGATGGTAAAGAACCTAAGCTAGGACAGAAGAAGTTTAGTTTTTCGGAACGTTTTGATTTAGGCTTATTTGTTTCTCCAAGCTCTACAAATGAGCAGATGAACTTTGGTGGTGGTATGCTTTTAGGATATAATATCAGTAAGAATTTGAGCGTGCGAACAGGATTAGCTTATAATCAATATGAGGTAGGGTTAATGAAAGACCCTATTGGCGCCCCAGAGACACAGATTCTTGCTTCATCGGATGTATTGGAACAGGATGCTAAATATAGTATGGTGGCTACGCAAGCGAGTCGCACGATGGTTTTACCGAATGTGAATGCCGTTAGTGGAAATGTTCAAGCTTTTGAAATTCCGTTGGAGGTGAAATATAAAACCAATGCTGGTTTATATGCTTCTACAGGGATGACATATGCGGTAGTACTTAATCAAAATCGCTATACACACTTTATCGAAAATGCGAATGCTGATTTGTTCGAAAAAGGTTTGCCAACGAGCTCAAAAGAGATGAATGATGCGGTACAGCCTGTGACACGTAAGGTGAAAACTGACGAAGAGAATGTGAATACAGGTAACTTCGGGGGCTTCGTGAACTTTTCAATTGGAAAAGAGATGCGTGTGAACAAGCGTTTGAACCTTTCAGTAGAGCCCTATGTAAAATTACCTGTAGGTAGCTTTAAGCAAGCGGATATGAATTATACGAATGGCGGTATTCGAATTATAACGAACTTTTAGGCATTAGTTTATATTTCATCGATCCTGACCCAGGACATTCCCGCCGCGATGGCACCTTGGACACCAGGGTCGCCATCTTCGAATACTAGACAGTCTTTAGGATCTACTTGTAAATGTTCTGCTGCCAATAAGAAGGGCTGAGGGGAGGGTTTTCCAAATTCAGTATCTCCCGCGCATACCAAGGTTTCATATTTGCCTTTCACGTCAATGACATCTAGCGTTATATTCAATGTTGAGCGAGTTCCGCCCGATACAACACCTATTTTCTTTATGCCGTGATAATCAAATAATACCTGACGCACGTAGTCTACGGGTTGGGTTTGTTGAATAAAGTCATGAATGAATATTGCAGATTTTCTTTTTGCGAAGATTTCGTAATCTAATTCTACCTGATAGCGTTTGCTGATTTCTTCTGCTACGGCAATAGTTGGCCATCCTGCTGTTTCGTCGATTAAATCGGGATCTAAATCAACGCCGTACTCTTTTGATACCGCGACATAAGCGGCTTTATGTGCGTAGATATTGTCGGCTAGTGTGCCATCGACATCAAATAATAACGCTTTGAAGGGAGAGGAAAGTTCTTTTAGTTTAAGGTATTTGTGCAATGATTGTTCATTCATGGCACAAAGGTAAGAAAGTCTCCGCAAATGGGAGACTTTCTTCAAGTTGAATTATCTTGATGCTTTACGGCGCTTAAGCTCTTTCATAATCAAGCTTAACTCGCGTCCAGTCTGTCCTCCAACCGACGTGTTTTCTTGTGCACGACGGAATAAATAAGGCATTACTGATTTTACAGGGCCGTATGGCATGTATTTAGCCACATTGTATCCCGATGCTCCTAAGTTGAACGACAAGTTGTCTGACATTCCTAGTAGCTGTGCGAAGAACACATGCGGGTGGTTATGTGGAATATTACGTTTTTCTAATTCTTCAGTTAAGATACGGCAAGATTCCTCGTTATGCGTACCTGCCATAAAACCAATACGATCGATGTGATCTAACATAAAGTAGATTGCATCGTTATAGTCATTATCTGATGCTGGTTTGTTAGGTTGGATTGGCGATTGATACCCATTCTCTTTAGCTCTTTCACGCTCAATCTCCATATAAGCTCCACGTACGATTTTAGCACCTAAGAAGAAGTTTTGCGTTTCAGCGTATGCGAAATCCGCTTTCAACGATGCTAGTTTGTCGTGTCTGTATAATTGATATGTATTATAAACAATCGGTTTTTGCTGATTGTATTTCTCCATCATCTCTCTTGCGATGTCGTCGATAGTATCTTGGATCCACGAGTGCTCCGCATCGATAAGGACTGGGATATCTGCCTCATAACATGCTTTACAGATTTGATCACAACGATCGTACAAGCGTTCGTATTCTGCTTTTTCTTCGCTCGTTAAAGTCTGTTTAGCATCAATTTTCGCGAATAAATCAAAGCGACCAAGTCCTGTAGGTTTGAACACACAGAATGAAATCAATGGATTCGTTTTTGCGGATACAACGGTTCTTAAAATCTCTTTGCAAGTTTCGTCGAAACTAGCTTCCGAGTCTTCGCCTTCCACCGAATAATCTAGGATAGTCGTGACATTTCCCTTACCTAGATCTTGGATGGCGTTATAACAGTCGTCGATGCTTTCGCCACCACAGAATTGTTTATAAATTGTGTTTTTAATGATCCCCGTTATTGGAAGTCCAATATTCAGGGAGAAATTGGTAATGGGAGTACCAATTTTAATCAAGGTATTGCTTGCTACCATTTTGAACAACCAATAAGCCTTGTTTAAATCCTTATCACTTTTGTTTTTAAAAGCGATTTCGGTATTGTTAAAGTCAAGCTTTGTAGGCGTTGATATATCCATGATACTATATTTTATATATTCTGCAAAAGTAGTTAATTAATTGTAGATTATTTTAATGGGAAGGTTGTAAAAAGTTGTCAATTGCATATTTTTGTTTATGCAAACGTTTACACTAAAAGGGGAGTTCATTCAGATGATCCAATTATTGAAAGTCATGAATTGGGTTGAACACGGAGCGATGGCGCAATGGGTCGTTGAAGAGGGATTGGTTAAGTACAATGGCGAGGTCGATCTTAGAAAGCGCTTGAAAGTTAAAGTAGGAGATATCGTCGAATTTGATGGGAATAAAGTAAAGATAATTTAACGTTAAAAATCCTATCTTTAGGCTGAAATTACATTATGAAAAAGATAACAAGCTTAGGTTATGACGTGGTGTTTGAAGATGATTTGAACGAACTACAGTCTTTTTTGATTGATCACGACTACTCCCAACTATTAATACTTGTAGACCGCAATACGAATGATCATTGCTTACCTGTGTTACAGGCGTCAATTCCGGATATTTTGGATTATGACATTATTGAAGTAGATCCCGGCGAAGAGAACAAGAATATTGACTTCTGTATCGGTGTATGGAAGACGATGCTTGACTTCGGTGCTGATCGAAAAGCGCTAATGTTAAATCTAGGAGGTGGCGTTGTTACAGACATGGGCGGATTCGCAGCAGCAACTTATAAAAGAGGGATAGACTTTATTAATGTACCGACGACATTGCTGTCTCAGGTAGATGCTTCGGTAGGTGGAAAGACAGGTATTGATCTAGACAACGTCAAAAATATCATTGGGACTTTTACTCAGCCACAGGCTGTGTTTATCTCTACGGTATTTTTGAAAACCTTAGATGACCGGCAGATTCGCTCCGGATTCGCAGAAATCATCAAACACGGCTTAATTCAAGACAAGGATTTATACAATAAATGTAGGTCATTGACATTGCCCGTTGTGCCGAATGAGATCGTATATGAGTCTGTTCAGATTAAAAATAAGGTAATCACGGAAGATCCGACAGAAAAGGGTTTACGTAAGATCTTAAACTTCGGACATACTATTGGCCATGCTATCGAAGGCTATTCTTTGGTGAATGATCAATCTCCCTTATTGCATGGCGAAGCGATCGCTATTGGTATGATCTGCGAGGCTTACCTTTCCCATCGCGTGAATAATCTTGATGATACCGAGTTGGAAGATATTGTACAGTACTTGAAGGCTGTCTATCCAGCTTATTCCATCGATCCATCGATTTATCCTGTGTTAGTCGACTTAATGCGCAATGATAAGAAAAACGAGAATAACCAATTAGGATTTGCATTGTTACGTAGCATTGGCGATTGCGATTACAACAAATATGTCGATGAAGATCTTATTATCGAGAGTTTAGATTACTACAGAAACTTAACTAAATAGATTATGAAGAAGTACGCGGTGTTCATAGTGCTATTGATGATTACTCTCTTCGGATTATCGGGCATTAGTTATGCGGCGTCGAAGAAAGTGTTGATCTTTACGAAGACCGCAGGCTTTCGACATGACAATATTGAAAAGGGCGTTGAAGTGTTGAAAAAGCTCTATGCAGAAATTGGTATACAATCAGTGCATTCAGAGGACGCAAATCTATTCTTATCAGATTCCCTAGCGACCTTTGATGCCGTTCTTTTCTTCAGTACTACAGGTACCATCTTCAATGAAGAGCAGAAGGTTGCATTTCAGAAGTATATACGCTCTGGCAAAGGCTTTATGGGCATTCATGCTGCAACAGATACAGAACATGACTGGCCGTGGTATAATCAATTGGTTGGCGCGTATTTCTTGAGCCATCCCAAAGTTCAAGAAGCCAAACTCCAAGTTTTAAATAGAAAGCACCCTGCAACCGAGCATTTAAACAAGATATGGGTGCACAAAGATGAATGGTATGATTTCAAAGACGTTCAATCAGGTCTTAATGTTTTGATGAATCTAGATGAGAAGTCTTACGAAGGCGGTAAAATGGGCGAAGTTCACCCCATCGCTTGGTTTCAGGAATTTGAAGGCGCACGGATGTTTTATACTGGGTTGGGGCATACCAAAGAATCTTTTGATTCTATCGCTTTTCAAAAGCATGTGGTCGGAGGAATACGCTATGTGCTAGGCTTATAAGAACGATGTAAAAATATAGAAGGAGGCTAAATCAGTCTCCTTTTTTTTGTCTGTAAAAAAAATGTTGCAAAAATATTTTTTTTATTCAAGGCTTTACGTAACTTGTAGTATAGAACCTAATAAGTGAGGAGGAGCGGATAGGAGTCACCAACTAGAGATTCCGCATCGTGAAGAGGCCATTTATAAACATTCATAGCTAATTTAAACGAACAAACATGAAACACACTTACACCCTTTCCCTTCGCAAAAGTACTTAGTGTAAGTTCCACACGATTTGCATTGATATTCTAGCTAACGTAATTCGATGGCATGGAATGCTATTGCATAAAATTTTGGGAATTTACCGAGATATCATAACCTAATAGATGTATTCTTTCATATCAAGGATTTATTGTAACTATTAGGGCATTGTTTAATTAAAAATATTTGCATATGTAACCATTACCCAACTCCAATAAAACAACAAAACAACTAATATATTAAACTATGGGAAAATCAATTAAAACCATTAGTGGCTCTTACATTCCTAAAGGGCTGCTGAGGGGCGGTTTCCTGCTTTCTTTGGGACTTTTGTCATTCAGCAATATGGCTGTTGCCGAAGGTAACCTATGGAATAGGATATCAACCCATCCACTACATGCGGTACAATCTACCGTAAAAGGCCGTGTATTAGATGCTAATACAAAAGAGCCAATTGCTGGAGCCACTGTAAAAGTGGTCGGCAAATCGACTGCCACTTCTACCGATGATGCTGGTAATTTTGAGATTAGTGCTTCAGCAAATGACGTGCTGGAAGTTTCCTACATCGGCTATCTAAAGGCTTCCTCTGTTGTTACTTCGGTTTCTCAAAACATCACGATTGAAATGGGGGTTGACAAAACTACCTTCGAAGAGGTCGTAGTAACGGGCTATGGTGCTCAGCGCAAGAAAGATTTGACGGGATCTGTTGCGGTCGTAAATGTAAGCCAGTTAAAATCACAACCGGCAGCCACTGCAGTGGAAGCTTTACAAGGGCGAGCAACAGGGGTACAGATTGTCAACGATGGTGCTCCAGGTTCCACCCCTCAAATCCGTATTCGCGGTTACAGTACGATCAATAACAATGAACCCTTATATGTAATCGATGGCGTTCCGTATGAAGGAAAGTTAAGCTGGTTCAACCAGAACGATATCGAGACCATGCAGGTTTTGAAAGATGCTTCCGCGGCGTCCATTTATGGTGCTCGTGCTAACAATGGTGTTGTAATTATTACAACAAAATCGGGAAAAGCAGGAAAAACCTTGGTCAATGTAGACGCTTATGCCGGTGTCGGCGTGCCGAATAGGGGAGCATTTCCAAAAATGCTGAGTCCTCAGCAAGTTGTCGATATGAAGAATACCTTATTCGGAACGAATAATGTTGTTCCTGATTACCTACTTGCCGGTGCAAAAAATAAAGATATTACGCCGGCAGACGTGGAAATGTCGAAATACTATTATAACTTAAAAGATGCAAACAACTTCTACCAAATAACCAAAGCCAACAAAGAGGGAACCAATTGGTTCGACGAACTGTCGCAAAACGCACCCATCCAATCTTATCAAATTGGAGCAACAGGTGGTAGCGAAAATGCAACTTACGCCTTCTCAGGGGGCTATTTGGATCAAAAAGGAACCGTTATACATACCGGCTTCAGACGTTACAATGGACGTACGAATACCCAATTCTCAGCTCTAAACAAAAAACTCCGTTTTGGAGAGAATTTGCAATATAGCTATACGGAAGGTTATGGCTTCGGGGTGAACCCGAATACTGCCGGCGGATATATCGGGGAAGGTTCGGTAATGGGATTTGCATATCGTATTCAGAACGTTGTTCCGGTATATGACGAAGGAGGAAACTTCGCCGGAACCAAAGGAGGATGGGGTAATGGTCAAAACCCTGTAGCGATGTCCTACCGTGCGAAAGACAATATGAATCGTCAGAACTTTTTCTTCGGTAATGCATTTGCAGAATACGATGTAATCCAAGGTCTGACCGCTAGAACAAGCTTCGGTATCCGTTATGAGAATTACAATGGCCTAAGCTACAACTATCCGAATCCGGAATTCACGGAGGGATCTTTCAACAACGGTATGAGCGAATACCACGGTTACACTACAGAATGGACTTGGACCAATACCTTGAATTATAAACCAAACCTTGGAGAAGACCATAGCTTAAACGTGCTCGTAGGTACGGAGGCAATCAGCAATCGCAATAGAGGTATCAACGGCTCTAGAAATGGCTATTTCATCTTGAATAGTTTGGACTATTTCTATCTAGATGCCGGTAGTACGAATATCAATAACGGAGGATCAGGTTCGGTTGGCTCTATGTTCTCTTTAATGGGTAAGGCTGACTATTCTTATAAAGATCGCTACCTATTGAGCGCTACGGTTCGTCGTGATGGTTCATCGAACTTCGGTGAGAACAATCTATATGGGGTATTCCCAGGTATCAGCGGTGCATGGCGTATTTCTCAAGAAGAATTTGCTCAGGGTGCCGAATGGTTGACCGATTTGAAATTACGCGCAGGGTACGGGGTGACAGGTAACCAACGCATCAGTGCATATGAGTACTTGGCACGCTATAGAGCTTCTTTAACCCAATCGTCTTATCCTATTAATAATGAGGTAGTGACAGGTATCTGGAAAAGTAACTATCAGAACCCAGACATCAAATGGGAGCAAGTAAAATCATTGAACTTAGGTATTGACTTTGCTGTACTTCAAGGCGATTTGGACGGTTCCATCGACTGGTATAATAAAGCAACGGAAGACATGTTATTCCGCGTTCCTTTACCTGCGACTTCGGTAGGTCGTGCAACTTCGCCTTACCAAAATATTGGCGAGATGCGCAATCGTGGTATCGAGGCTAGCTTAGGGTACCACTATGGCCGCCGTCAAGAAAAACCTTTCACCCTAGACATCACTGGTACCATATCCACGTATAAGAATGAAGTTGTGTCCTTAGCACCGTCGATTACGCAAGTAAACTATGGAGCTTTCCGCAGTATGCAGACTTCTTTGTTGAAGACAGGAGAAGAGTTCGGTGCTTTCTATGGTTATCAGGCTGATGGAGTTTATAACGACGACGCGGAATTGTCAAATTCACCGATCTATCCAGGAGCACGCAAAGGCGGCGCAAAATACAAAGATATCAATGGTGATGGCAAGATCGATCCTGCTGACCGTACCATTATCGGAAGTCCACACCCTGATTTTGTTTACTCATTAAACTTAGCGGCTGCTTACAAAGACTTCGATCTGACCTTATTCTTCTACGGATCTCAAGGTAATGACCTTTACGAAGCGACTCGTTATTTCACAGATTTCGGAGTGTTCAACGGTCAATACAGCACGCGTTTATTAGATGCGTGGAGCCCGAACAATACGAGCAGCGAAGTGCCATCAATCATTGGTCAAGGCGATCTTAATGAAATGGAAGTGGCTACTTCATCGCTTTATATACAAGATGGTAGTTTCTTAAAGCTTAAAAACTTACAGATCGGTTATAACTTGAATACCACAAAATTGTTTGGCCAGAATACGTCTTTCAATAAAATGCGTATCTATTTTGGAGCAACAAATCTATTCACGATTACGAAGTACACTGGATTAGATCCAGAGATTTCAGCGACACCATCCGATTACCCGGCATTGGGCGTGGACTTTGGAGTTTATCCCCAATCAAGACAGTACACATTGGGCGTAAGCTTAGGATTCTAAGATTTTTATTATTTCAAAAGAACAAATATTATGAAACGATATAAACTATATACCTATCTATTTGTTGGCGCATTAGCGCTGAGCTCATGTGGGAAAGATTTCTTGCAGAAGCTGCCGCAAGGGGAGCTTTCTGAGCCACAGGTAGGAAATAAAGAAGGAGTTGAAGGTTCCCTGTTAGGAGCCTACAGTATTTTAAATGGTAATGTAAGTGGAACCTGGGGCAATTATGCCTCTGCACCCAGCCAATGGCTATTTGGCGAAGTGGCGTCCGATAATGCCCACAAAGGATCAGAAGGGGGAGACCAACCTTACATGGCTAATATTGAAAGTTATAAAGCAACGAGCGTCAATGATAACTTGAGCACCATGTGGCAAGTTTATTACGAGGGCATCTTGCGCTGTAACAATACATTGAAATTGCTTGCTGCCGATCAAAGCGGTACAAAAGAAATCACTGAAGAGCGTGCAAAGCAAATTCAAGGCGAAACCAAAATGCTACGAGCGCATTATTATTTCTACCTGTGGAGAGTCTTTAAGAAGATTCCATACCTCGATGAAAATACCACCGCAGATCAGGCATTGACGATTGGTAACGATGTTGATGTGCTTCCTAAGATTGAGGAAGACTTACGCTTTGCCGTTGCTAACTTGAGCGAGCAAAAGTATAATAATGATGCCGGACGCATGAATAAACGCGCTGCGCAGGCTTATCTTGGAAAAGTTCTTTTATACAATAAAAAGTATCCAGAGGCGCTGACCTTGTTCAATGCGGTTATGGCAGGAACAGACCTAACCAGCATGCCATTTTGGAATAACTTCGATGTAACAAAAGAAAACGGCCCAGAAGCGCTTGTCGTTTCTAAACATGCTATCAATTCTAACGGAAATGCGGAGAATGGAAATGTCGGCGATATGCTTTCCGGATTGTCAGGAACTGCACCAGTTAACTGTTGTGGATTTTATCAGCCTACTATCGACCTTGTAAATGCATATAAGGTAGACGCAAATGGTTTACCATTGTTAGACAATTACAGAACAAACCCTTATGTGTCGGATTTCGGCCTACCAGCAAGTCAGAAAGAAGATTATGAGTTGAATGTTAATCTAGCGTTCGACCCACGTTTGGACTATACTGTTGGCCGTCGCGGTGTACAATACCTTGATTGGGGTACTATGGCGGGCGATTCATGGATTAGAGAGGTAGTAACCGGTGGTCCATTCGTAGGAATCAAAACGATGGTGCCTAAATCTCTATTTGGTGTTCAGACAGCTCCGGGTGAATATTATATTACCGGCTTAGATGTAAATATCATCCGTCTTGCGGATGTATATTTAATGGCAGCTGAATGCGAAATTGAGGCAGGAAGCTTAGCGAATGCATTGAAGTTAGTAAATGCCGTTCGAGCACGCGCAGCAACCCTAGCGCCTAAGAAGACAGCTTCTGGCGTCAATGCAGCAAAATATAATGTTAAACCTTATCCATCCTTCCCAGACAAGAATTTCGCACTTAAAGCAGTGCGCTTTGAGCGTCGCTTAGAGTTAGCGATGGAAGGACACCGTTTCTTCGACTTAGTACGTTGGGGAATCGCTAAAACTACGCTGGAAAGCTATTCAGCATTCGAAGGCGGAATTATCCCGACCTATAAAAACTTGGTATTCAATTCGAACAAC
>NZ_DKLH01000002.1:0-6170 GCF_002455685.1 Sphingobacterium sp. UBA6645 | reverse complement strand
CGAGTATCATGAATGTTTTTATCCCTAAAGCCCCCTTCCTCACTCTCCGCTCTGCACAGTCGGCAATTGATTCTCAACACTAATCTTCGTAGCGCCAGCACGCTCGATCATCACGGCTTTCCCAACATCCTGAAGCCCTTTGCTCTCATAGATCTTCATTGCCGTTGACACATCGATAGCCTGTCTTGTTTGTTCATCCAGATCAAAAGCTAGCGTAATAAAATTCAACTTTACACCAAGCTTTTCCAATTCCTTATTACTTTCCTCAAGCAAATGGTTCTCGATATCCGATTGGTCCAATTCCACGATATCCTCATTTACGAATATCCGTTTTGCTACATCCTTTATCCGTTTATCGATCACCATATTCTCTGCCATTTCGAAGGATTTACCCAACGCATCTTCATTATCCGCATCCACATTCGCTTTCCCCAAGAATTTAGCTTGCTTAATAAACGACAACGCATCGGTAATCGAATAATCATAATCAATATGAATATTCGCCCTAACCTTATCCTTTAAATTGGAGATAAAGCGAGCTTCACCCTGCATTGGAAAATTAGGAATAACGACCTTCATGTAGCACATATTCAGACCGGCTTTCGGGACAGCATCTCCCGCTTCAATTTTCTTCCAGGTCATGCCGCAGTCGCTAGATACCACAACTTGTTGGTTGGACTTCGCATAGTTACAAGATTGTGCGATTAGGGCAGCACAGGCCGCTGAGATAAACCAAATTGATTTATTAAAATTCATGGTTAAAATGGATTAGTTTGGTATAGTTACTTTAGCTTCAGCAAACTCTTTTTATCAAAATGCTAAAGCGCATCAAATGTAAGAATTTGTTGGAATATTTGCGTCTGATAGAATTCTGAACGAATTCCAACACAGCATTAAATAAAAAAAGGAAGAATCAACAATTCTCCCTTTCCTTATCTAAGATTATTTTCTTTTGTTTTTTATGGTCATTTTCGCCTTGGCGCCACCTCCATAGTTGTAGGTCTTGCTATTGCTTTCCTTCTTTTTATGGAAAGCGCCGCCCTGACTTTCGTCAATAACCGGTTTCTCTTTTGGGGCATCAGAAGGGGTGTAGATCAACAAATCTTCCGGCAAGGGTTCTACAGGAATTTTCTTACCCAAGGATTGTTCAATCTTCTTTACTTCCGGCAATTCGATGTCGGTAGCAAAGCTGATTGCGATAGCATCCTCATCAGAAGATTTTAAAACATGTTTCACAAAGCGTTCAATCTCTTCAGGAATTTCGAAATGGAAAATAAAAGGGATGCCGCTCAAATCAACATCCGAAGTGTTTTCATTCGCAACAAGAAGTATTCGGCATTCCGGCAACTGTTTAAAGATGTTGACATCATCAATATTATAGTCTTGTGGATTGACCCCCTGATATAAAGCTGCCACGCCTTTCTTGACGTGCAGTCTTTCGAGTAATTTGCGAGCTGTATGAACGGTATTAACAAACACAATCACCTTATCAAAAACCTCATCGTCGCGCATCAAATCATTCAACAAATTGATCTTCGTCGTGAAGTTCGGAACTTGATACAGCAAAAGCTCATGCGTGTCATGCGTATGATCTCCCAAATCTTCAACTTCAATCAAGGTAGCAAATGGCATGAAAACATCGATCATCGCGTGAAGCTTTTCATGCTCCACGGTGCTAAATGCTAGGTACTGCACCTTTCCGCAGCTTTGAGCAAGTTCGCGAACGGTATTCGACATGCCTTGTTTTACAATTTCTTCCGCATCATCAACGATAAACGTTTGTATACGATTCAGGTTCAATCCTAATTTCAGATAAACGGCGCGTGCGCGAGTAGGAGTGGCGACAACGATATCCACACCACGAACAAGATCTTCGATTTCCTCTTCCATACTTCCGGAAGACTTTAAGCCCATAATAGCCAAGTTCTTATTTTTGCTAATGGCATAAAATGCTTCAACAATTTCTTCGATCCGCTCCTCATTTGGCGCTAAAACTAAAACTTTAGGAGCCTCATCATCAGTGTATTTTAAACGCATCAACACCCCTAAAATATACGTTGTCGTTTTACCGGCACCTTCAGGAGCAATACCAATTAGACTATGACCTCCAACAATCCTAGAAAGGGTTTTTAACTGGAATTCCTTCGCAGTAAAATAACCTAATTCGTTCATGTTCGAATAAAGACGCTTGCTAAGTTTTAATTTATCTAAAGACACTGTTGATTTTTTTAATGAATGTGTAGCTGCAAAGTTAATTAAAATATCGCGGTTCTCGATTATTCAATGCGCAGGGTGGGTACTTGCACCGAAATTTCTATCAAACTAGATTTATATATTTTCAATATATTTGAGAACACACTAACGGGGCAAACCTCTATCTAGCTCTTCTAGAAGCTATCGCATTCTTTATAATTGGGATACCTGAGTAACATATTCTATGAAATATGGCTGCTGCATTGTCGAATATGGACCAAGGACTGACGAATATCGAATTAACTCCAATTAGTATGTTTTAATAAATCATTTTTATGTTTATGAACCAAAATCTGATTGTTCGCAACTTTCTCTTACGCTCAAACATCCTATGGATTGCTCTATTCTTGAGCATTCTGCTAATGGTCTTCAGTTGTCAAACAGATCAAGGTAGCGGCTTATCTTCAAGCGAGCAACAGCGATTGGATAGCATCGCCAAGCGTGAATTTTTAAAATATTTTACGCTTGCCTCCGAACCTAGAGATGCAGACGCAGACACTTTGTTGAAAGCCTATGAGCGAACAGAAGGTTTTAGAAACAACATATATTATTGGACGACGAAAGTAGGGAAATTGAATTATGGTTTCAAAAATGATACGCTCGTCAATATCGTGGACGCCATTGACATACCTAAATCGAAACCCGAGGAATGGGTTCTTAAACAAATAATATTATTAAAAAGTAAATCCAACGATAGAGACATTAATCCTTCAGCCGTATTAAAACAGTTGATCGAAGTTCGTGCAGAAGCCGAAAAGCTCAATTCCATCTACCTATATGAGCTAGATAATCTTTTAGCGATGTCCTATTATTCAAATCGCGATACCGAGAATTCGTTGACACATGTCGAGTTGATGAAGCGTAATTATCCTTATGCCGACCATCCTAGATTTAGGCAAATGTATTACGATATACGTTTCATGCTCTCGCTAAATTTCAAAGACAAGATAAAAACGAAAGAGTTTTTAGATAGCTGCCAATCCTTGGCGATTGCATTAAACGACACGCTTGCGCTGATGCGATCCTACGATTTCGAAGCGCAATGGCTGAAGCGAACGGGAAGGACCAAAGAGGCTGTCGAAAAGGCAAGGGTGTATTTTCAATTCGCGAATGAGACAAAAAGATACAATGCTTTAAAGCGTTACCTTAACTTCGCAGAATTATTTCTCGCCAATGGTCAGCCTGACTCAGCAATTTTTTATTTGAACCAAGGTGTTAAACTCGATTCGATTCAGAAAAATGATACTAAGGATCTGGCAGGGACTTACTTAGTATATAGTGAATCATACGCTATGAAAGGTGATTTTAAGCGAGCATTCGAATACAGCAAAAAAGAAAATCAGGCTTACAAAGAAGCCAACGAAATTATTCAGAAGACTGAAATTGCGGAACTGACTGCTCTTTATGATGCGGAAAAGAAAGACGAAGCCATACAATCGCTTCAAACCAACAATGAATTGAGCGATAAATTGATTCTACAGCAGCGCTGGACCTTCAGTATCTCAATCGCCTTGCTCGCCTTGTTAGGCTTCTTTTTCTTCAATTCTTACAAACAGAAGCTCTTTAAAGCACAACATGATAAATTGCTACTAGAAAACAAACAGCTTCTGTTAGAGCAAAAGAATAGACAGAATCAGTTAAATCCTCATTTTATATATAACTCCATCGCCAACCTACAAGGGCTCATCAGTACCAATCAAAAGCAGGAAGCCAATCAATATCTGATCACATTGACGAGGGTAATCAGAGATATGCTCGAGCTGAATAGAAAGGACTTTATCCCTTTAGAAAAGGAAATCAAAAGTTTACAGAACTACGTCAACCTGCAACAGATGCGTTTTAGTCATTCCTTCGATTTCAAAGTAGAATCTGTTGATTTAGATCTTGACAATATCCTTATACCACCAATGCTAATTCAGCCATTCGTTGAAAATGCGATTGAACATGGGCTAATGAATCTCGATCGCAAGGGATGTTTACAGGTAAAGTTCTATCAGAATGAAGCAATCTTACATATCGAGATTACCGACAACGGAAAAGGGGCGACCGAAGAATCTGTCAAAAGTTTTGAAAAAGAATCTCTTTCCCATGTAATTACGCAGGAACGCATAGAATTGCTCTATGGAAACGATACTAAGACCGCAGGACTAAAGACTTTCCCAAATTTTAGAGCCGATGGCTCAGGGTATAAAGTCGAAATATACATACCACTAACTTTATTTTTTGATTAAATTATGCTGAAGATCTATATACTTGAAGATGAGGAAAACATACTTCGCTACATCCGTACTATTCTAGACGAAATTCCATATGTCGCCGTGGTGGG
This sequence comes from Sphingobacterium sp. UBA6645, assembly GCF_002455685.1. Taxonomy (NCBI): domain Bacteria; kingdom Pseudomonadati; phylum Bacteroidota; class Sphingobacteriia; order Sphingobacteriales; family Sphingobacteriaceae; genus Sphingobacterium; species Sphingobacterium sp. UBA6645. The sequence continues at coordinate 1,591 of NZ_DKLH01000002.1, read as the reverse complement.
ATCCGCAGCTTCTATTAAAAAGGCGCAAATAGAAATCCCTCGGGAATTACCCGACCTTATTCTCTCGGATATTCAACTGAAAGATGGAATCAGTTTGGAATTGCTCGCAAATCTAAATCTAGACACACATATTATCTTTATCACAGCATTCAATCAATATGCAATGGAGGCCTTGAACCTCGGCGCTATAGGCTACCTAACAAAACCAATAGACCCAAATCTCCTTGTCGAGAAGATAGAGCAGTGCTATAAAAAAACATCGGAATTTAAATTCAATCAGCTACAGCTTAAGATTGCTGAAAATCATCTGAAGCATCCGTCTATACCCAAAAAGATTGCCCTACGGACCTTTGAATTTACGCAGATCGTGAATGTGGAAGACATTCTGTATTGTTATAGCGATAAGGGCTATACCACCTTCAACCTCAAAGATGGTGTAAACTTGATGGTGTCTAAGGTAATAAAGCATTTTGAAGCGATGTTGCCACCAGAACAATTTATCCGTTGTCATCAATCCTATCTAATCAATTCGCACTTTATTCATAAATACTATAAAGATGGACAATTGGAAATGAAAGATGGAAAAAAAATCCCTGTCTCTAATAGAATACGGGAAGCGATCATGCAGTTTATTGAAAGACTTACCTAACTCTTGATTTTAATTTTTAGTTGTTTAAACGCACTTTTCAGTGCGTTTTTTGATTTTAGACGAGTCCTTTATAGAGCTTGCCAATCGTCGCCACTTCGAATATTCTCAAATACTCGACGCTTATTGATTGATACCTATATCAATCTTCATTCTATCAAAAAATTTAAAAATATTCCTTGATATTTAAATCAACAAACAAGTCAGAGATGAAAAAATTAGTGAAAATTGAGGCCAAAAAAATATTAGCGACAGCGAATATTAAAGGTGGCTCGATCGGACTCCAATCAAGCTTTAGTAATGATACAGGCATTGTCACTGGCGGCGTTGATCCGACCTGCAATAAAAGCACGGGCTATGTAGTGGCAGATAACTGGAGAGACTATATCGATTTATACCAGAAGTACACACACACACACACACACACATTAATACTAATAAAACCATGAAAAAATTAGAGAAATTGAAACAAAGCAAATTGGTTAATACAAACCAAGTTAAAGGTGGCATTCTTGGCGGACGCGGTTTAACAAATGGCATCGACAATGGCGTTCTTCCGACAATGAGTAGTTCAAACGAACTATTTGGAGACACTACAGTCGCAGACCACATTAACGATGGTTGTACACGACCGTAATTAAAACGAATAAACTAAATACATACACTTATAAATTAATACCTTATGAAAAAGTTAGAAAAACTAAACGCAAACAAGCTTGCAAATACTGAGCAAGTTAAAGGTGGCGCAGGCATCTTCGTTGACTTCTCGGTAGATGTAGTAGACGGAGGATCAGTTCCAACAACAGAGCACAGACCTACAAAAGGTCGCTTAGTAGAGCACTACACTTGTGACCATGCTCCTGATAACAATTAAGAATTTGTAATCAGCTAGTTTAAAGGAGCTGTCCATCGAGGGCAGCTCCTTTATTTTGTGTGCCCAGCATG